>JAFZWD010000018.1 GCA_017617495.1 Bacteroidales bacterium | reverse complement strand
TTGTCGACGATAATCTCCTTCACTTTCTTTACGATTTCTTCGTATTCCATAACGTTAATGATTTAGTTATTTATTATTAGTACTATTCGTCTAAAGGCAATTGCAAATATACTAATTTTATTTATATCTGCAAATTCTCCTCGCTGCCGGAAAGCCGCATCCAGATCCTGATGGCATTGAGTCCGTTGAGCAGGTAGAAGGAGTACTTGACCAGCGGTACGATGGCATATCCCGCATCCGGTACGGTCGCCAGGGTGACGGCCCACTGGATGATGGCCGTAAGATTGACCAGCGTCCAGATATACCACTGCTCGGTATAGGCCATCGCCATCATTATGAGGGCGGTGATATTGGCGGTGGTGATGAGGGCGTCCAGGACGGTCTTGCGCCAGAGCAGGTCGTCGCCGGCCTTGGTAGTTGCAAACCAGGAGATGGCGAGAGCCGCCGCGAATACGGCCACGAAGATGCCTGCGAACATCAGCCATTTGCTGCCGGTCATGCGCTGGGCCTTGACCTTCTGCTTTGCGTTTGCCCCGCGCTTGTGCCACTGCCAGAAGCCGATGAATTCCATCGGGATGAAGTAGCCCACATAGAGCAGCAGCTGCGATGGCATTTTGCTGTCGTATAGGATGTAGGAGTAGATGAGCACGTCCACCAGACCGAACACGAAGGTCCAGATGCTGCCGTTGGCGCTCAGCACCACGCTCACCACGCCCATTATCGCACCGAAGGTGGAAAGCAGCAGCAATGCAGTGCGGGCTCCCTCTTCCTGCATCTTGAAGAGGCAGGAAAGTATGACGCAGACCGTCATCCCTATCAGGATGAAGGCGTTGAAGAATTTGTCGAATTTGTTTGTATTCATACTCAATGTTGAGATCCTTCAGTTAGGGCTTCCTTAATTCTGGAGGCGAGGACCGGGCCGACAAAGTTAGCCAAATCTTCCGTATTTGCAGCGGCAATCCGGGCGACGGAGCCATAATGCATGAGGAGGCGCTGCTCTGTCTGCTTGCCGACGCCCTTGATTTCGCTGAGCGCGGACTTGATGGCAGCCTTGCTGCGCAGGTTGCGGTGGAAGGTGATGCCAAAGCGGTGGGCCTCGTCGCGGATCTGCTGGAGCACCTTCAGGGCTTGGCTGTTACGGTCCAGGAACAGTGGATACGGGTCGCCCACGCGGATAACTTCCTCCAGGCGCTTCGCAAGGCCGACGACGGTGAGCCTTTCGGTGAGCCCGAGCTCGGCCAGCGCCTGCCAGGCAAACTCCAGCTGACCCTTGCCGCCGTCGATTACAATCAGCTGGGGCAGGTCGTCGGGGGCTTCTGCCAGCATTCGCGAGTAGCGGCGGTTGACAACTTCCTTCATCGAGGCGTAGTCGTTGGCGCCGATAACCGTCTTTATCTTGAACTTGCGGTAATCCTTCTTGGACGGGCGGGCGCCTCGGAACACCACGCAGCTGGCAACAGGGTTGGTGCCCTGTATATTGGAATTGTCGAAGCACTCGATATGCTCCGGCAGCACGCTCATGCCGAGGGCGTTCTTCAGCTCCTCGAGCACGCTGCGGCGGTATTCGTCGGGGTCGGTATGCTCCCGCTGGCGCAGGGTGTTGAAGTGGAACTCGCGGGCGTTCTTGACGCTCAGCTCCAGCAGCGACAGCTTGTCGCCCTTGACGGGCACAGTAAACTTCACGCCCGGCAGGGCGACATCCGGCTCGAAGGGTACTATCAGCTCGCGCCCGAGGGCGCCGAACTTGCTTTCTATCTCCGCTATGAACTCGCTCAGAACGGCCGCCTGCTCTTCTTCTATCTGCATGCGGAAGCCAAGGTTGAGGCTTTGCACTATCGCGCCGCCGCGCACCCGCAGGAAATTGCCGAAGGCATCCGGGCCGTCGAAGACGAGGCCGAAAACATCCGCATCCACATCGCGCGCGGACATTATTATACTGCGCGCGTAATGCTTCTGCAGCCGCTCGATGCGCACCTTGTACTCCTGGGCACTCTCGAAATCGAGCGCATCCGCCGCCTGCTTCATGCGAGCCTCGTATTCCTTGATTATCTCCCCGGCGCCGCCCTTGAGCAGGGCCTTGATTTCCGCAATCCAGCTGCCGTACTCTTCCATGCTCACCGCTCCCACGCAGCAGCCCTTGCATTTGCCGATATGCATATCGAGGCAGGGGCGAAGGCGTTTGCGCAGAATAGTTTCCGCGTCGATTTTGTGCCGGCAGGAGCGCAGGGGGTAAGTCTCTTCGAAGAAATCCAGCAGCCCGCGGGCGTGCATCACGGTGCTGTAGGGGCCGAAGTAGAGCGAGCCGTTCTTTTCCACCCTGCGCGTAAGGAACACTCGGGGGTAAGGGTCGGCCGTGACGCATATCCAGGGATAGGTCTTGGAGTCCTTAAGGAGAATGTTGTAACGCGGTTTGTACTGCTTGATGAGGTTGTTCTCCAGCAGCAGGGCATCCGACTCGCTGTCCACCACGCTGTACTGCAGGTCGGCTATCTTGCTTACGAGGATGCGGGTTTTGGTATTGAGCCTTTCCGGCGGCACGAAATACTGCGCCACCCTCTTGTGCAGGTCCTTTGCCTTACCCACATAGATTACATTCCCCGCGGCATCGTAGTAACGATAAACCCCGGGGGAATGCGGCAGGAGCGATATTTTCTCGCGTACGTCCAATTACTTCAGGTAAGCGCCGATGATTTCGGGCATTTCGGGTCCGCGCAGGGACTCACCCCTCTTGAGGATGACTCCGTCGGGGCCGATGAGGATGAGCGTGGGGATGCCCTTGATTTCGTAGATGTCGGTGGGGATGCGCTGGGCGTCCACTATCTGGTTCCAGACCACACCGTGCTCCTTAGCCGCTTCCGCGGTATCCTCGGGCTTGTCCCAGACCGCCACGCTGAGTACGTCGAACTTGTCGCCATGATACTTTTCGTAGGTAGCGATGATGTTGGGGATTTCCCTCTTGCAGGGGCCGCACCAGCTTGCCCAGAAGTCCACGAGCAGATATTTGCCCTTGCCGGCGAAGTCGGAAAGCTTGAGCACGGAGCCGTCGGGCTGGGTAACCGCGAAGTCGGTGAACATTTCTCCTTCGTTGATGCCGACCTTGGGGGCTTCGGCCTGGGCGGCGGCTTTCTTCTTGCCTCCGCAGCATGCGATTACCGTGAGAATCGCAAGCGTTGCGATGATGATTTTCTTCATAATTATCTGTGTTTTAATTATTTATCTGTAAGGGAAGATACATTTGGCGTCGCGGTGCTCCTCTTCCAGCACCTCCCACATTTCGGGACGGCGTTCGCCGGGTTTGAGCGGATAGGGGAAGAAGAACTCGCGGTACTGGTTGCTGGCCACGGCCCTGTCCCGGCCGAGTTCGATGAGGGTGAAGCCGATATCGCCCCAGTGGCCTGTGGAGGGCACGCAGAGGCAGCGGATAAGGTTGCGGTCGCGGTAGTTGGCGCGGGCCCAGTCGGTAAACCACTTGTGACGGTGGCCGTGGATGTAGCCGCGGCAGGCGGTGTTGGCCATGATGATTTTTGTCACGCCCGTTTCCTTGATGTCGTGATGGGCCATCACAAAGAAAGGCTTGTCGCCGTGTCTGGCCACCTTTTCCCGGAGCCACTCCTTCTGTTCTTCGTCGGTAGCTCCCTCTGTAATCCATTTGCCGGGATCCTCGCTCTCCTGTAGCGAGTCCAGGATTATGAAGTCGGCGCGCGGCGTTTCCACCGTGAAGACCAGACGGTGCGGCAGCTCGGATTTGGCCGCGTAGTCGGGGAAGTATTCGGCGAAGTTCTGCCTGCGGTCGTGGTTGCCCATGGCGAAGGTGAGCTTCATGCCGGCTTTTTCCAGGGGTGCGAACAGTTTCTTTGCGAGTTCGTACTCTTCGGGCTTGCCGGTGTGATAGGCTATGTCGCCGAGGCATATCACGTTGGCCGGCAGCGGGTTAAGCGCAAGAATATCCTTTACGGTATTCTCGAAATAATCCGCCTGGTAGCTGCCCGGCTTGATGTGGGTATCCGAAACGATGCAGACGAGATTCTCGTCGAAGCCCTGAGGGCCGCCCTTGCGGGACTTCTTCCTGCCCTGCTTTTTTCCGGCGGCCTGCGCGGTGGCGGGCAGCAGAAGGCTGCCGGCGCCGATAACCGCAATGTTTTCCAAAAACTTTCTCCTGTCCATAGTGATGGTTCTCTACTGCAAAATTAATAAAAAAACGGTGCGGAATACCTTTCGGCATCCGCACCGTTAAAAGAAGTCACGACTCAATTACTTGTCGCGACGGGGTCCGCGACGGTCTCCGTCCCTGCGGCCTCCGCGGCGGTCACCGCCACGGGAAGCTCCGCGCTGTCCGGAAGCCTGTGCGTTGGCTGCTGCAAGGGCTGCAGGAGTGAGATCCTGCTTGCCGTAACGCTCGCCGTTGCAGATCCACACCTTGATACCCATGGTACCCATCTGTGTGCGTGCTACTGCGAGAGCGTAGTCGATGTCTGCACGGAAGGTGTGGAGCGGGGTCCTGCCTTCCTTGAACATCTCGCTGCGGGCGATTTCAGCTCCGCCTACGCGGCCGCTGATCTGCACCTTGATGCCTTCTGCACCCACGCGGATTGCATTTGCAATCGCCATCTTGATGGCGCGGCGATAGCTCACGCGGCCCTCGATCTGGCGGGCAATGCTGTCTGCGACGAAGTTGGCGTCGACTTCGGGGCGCTTGATCTCGTAAATGTTGATCTGCACCTCTTTGCCGGTCACCTTCTTGAGTTCTTCCTTGAGTTTGTCAACCTCAGTGCCACCCTTTCCGATAATGAAACCGGGACGGGCTGCATAGATAGTCACGGTGATGAGTTTGAGCGTACGCTCGATGACGATCCTGCTGAGACCGGCCTTTGCGAGGCGGCCACCAAGATACTTGCGGATTTCAAAGTCTTCCGCAATCTTTTCTGCATAGTTGCCACCACACCAGTTGGAGTCCCAACCACGGGTGATACCTATTCTGTTGCTGATTGGATTGGTTTTCTGTCCCATATTATGCCTCCTCTACCGGTTTTTTGACATCAAGGATAATCGTGACGTG
>JAFZWD010000017.1 GCA_017617495.1 Bacteroidales bacterium | reverse complement strand
GTTGGCGTCACTCTCGGCGGCGGCGCGTCCTCCCCTTTTATCGACGGCAAGCTCTGCTTCCCTGCAACCAACTTCCGCAGCAACGAGGTGCTCGAGTGCAGCCCCGAGAAGGTCGTGTTCGTGCTTCACTATCCCGAGTGGGAAGTTGAAGGCTGGAAGATCGCCCTCGACAAGAAGATAACCGTCACCGCAGGCACCCACTTCTGCCTCGCCGAGGATACCTACACCTTCGAAGGCCCTGCCGACAGTCTGCTTATCGCAGCCGGCATAGTGCGCCACGACGTGCAGTGCGAGAGCGAGCTTGAGGACGGCTTTGCCATCTGGGAGAAGGCTTCCGACACCGGAGCCGAGCCCGAGGACAGCTGCCTTGGCCTCGCCATCAAACTGCCCGGCGCCAGCTTCGTAGGCCAGACCGAGGACGGAGTGCACAGCATCTGCGCCAAAGCCGTCAAGTCCGGTGAAACCTTCGCCTATTACTTCGGCTCCTGCTGGAGCAAGGCGGACATCGCCGGCCCCGAAGCCTGGTTCGACTGCCTCGCTGCGCTGTAAGCTATTTAGATTTCTTGTGTGCCCGGGGGTACAAATGCGACTACCCCCGGGCACGTTTTTGGCCCAAAACGTAGCAGGGGGTGCTTATTTGAAGACCCCCGGGCACGAATAACCAGCCGGAAACACTATTGTCGCTGGCGGAGGGACAGTACGGAATAGGAATAATGGTTACAAATCCAGACTACCCGGATCTTTCAGAAACTGGATGACCGGGATTGTGACAATGCCGCTTTCGTCGCGTTTGAGAAGAACGTTGTCTGCCGTTACTATGATTTTCTTGAACGAGTCGCTGATTGAGCGTAGCGAACGGCCTTCCTGTTCTTCTTTATCTTCAGTCGGCATCCTCCAGGCAGACTGTACGTAGTAGCGCTGACTGCCTTTATTTGCCACAAAATCCACTTCATACTGCCTTCTGACTATATTTCCGTCCAGGTCCTTTACGCGTACTGGAACGACACCGACATCAACACTGAAACCCCGGACTTTGAGTTCGTTGTAGATGACATTCTCCATCATATGGGTCTCTTCCATCTGACGGAAGGAAAGCATAGTATTACGGATACCGAGGTCCTGAAAATAATACTTGAAAGGAGAATCGATGTAGTCTTTCCCCTTGATGTCGTACCGTTCGGCTTTTTCGATGATGAAAGCGTCTTCGATGTAGGAGATGTAGGTGGCGACGGTCTTGTCTGTGATTTCCTTTAGGTGCTTCTTACTTTTGAAGGTGTTGGCCAGATTGGTGGGATTGGTAGGAGATCCAATGCTGGAAGACAGCACCTTCACCAGTTCTTCAAACTCGGCGGGATACTCGATTTTGTGTCGCTCGTAAATGTCTTTTAAATATACGGTTTTATAAACCTTGTTCAAATATGCGGCCTTTTTCTGGTGGGTTGCCTGCCTGAGAATCAACGGGAGGCCGCCGTAGTACATATATTCCAAAAAGGCTGTATTTTCCGGGCCATCGTATGCGGTTAGATACTCAGCGAAAGAGAGAGGATACATATGGATTTCTGTGCTACGGCCTCTGAACTCGGTGACGATATCGCTGGAGAGAAACTTGGAATTGCTGCCGGTGACGTAAACCTCAACATTGTCTTTCAACAGCAGGGTGGCCAACACGTCGGTAAATTCATCTACGCGTTGGATTTCGTCCAAAAGGATGAAATACTGGTCGTCATCTGCCATCGCCGCGTCTATATGGTCCAGTAGTCTATCCGGGTCAAGGAGTGCGCTGTTACGGCGGTTTTCGAGGTCCACCAGGATGATGTGGTCGCCGGGAATGCCGCTTTCCAGCAGATGATTTTTGAACAAACGTTTGAGCAAATAGGATTTGCCGCAGCGGCGAAGTCCGCTGATAACTTTAATATTTCCATCTCCTTGTGCTTCAATTAGCTGCTGGAGGTAGGTAGGACGCAATATTTCCATTGTTATTCAATAATTTGTTTACGAAAAAGTGACAATAATGCCATTATTCCGTAAAGCAAAGCTATAAATAATCCTTCGATTATGCAAATCTTACTTTCGGAATGTAGCTGTTTCACCGCAAGGTGCAACTCCAGTCATCAAGGGGTAGCCGGTGAGGGCCTGGGCTTCGAGCCAGCGGAGGCCCGGGATGTAGCGGAAGCCGCAGTCCTGGAGGCAAGGGGTACGGTAGTTAGCTTCGAGCACAGCGAGATTGCCGATCGGGGTCGGCAATGACAGTCCTCCGTCATGCCCGGCTTGATCGGGCATCTCAATCTCCGGAATGGGGAACGCCAGGGTGTAGATGAGCAGATCGGCCACTCCGAGCAGCGCCGGAAGTTCGTCCAGCGGCCGGATGTCCGGCGTGCGGCGGGTACGGTTGCAGATTACCACGTCCATACCTATCGACTTCGCAGCGGCAGCGGCGGCTTTTCCAGCCCCTCCAAATCCTACCACCAACGCCACTTGGCCTGTACCAAAGCCCTCGTCGAGAAGGACTTTACGGACTCCGAGGAAATCGGAATTGTAGCCGCGGACGCCTTCGGGAGTTTTGACTGCGATATTGATCGCCCCTATCTCACGGCACGAAGCATCCACTCCGTCCCCGACCTTCGCAAAGGCCAGTTCCTTAAATGGCGCGGTAATGTTGATTGCGCGGTATCCGTCCAGGAACTTCTGCCATGAGTCCTCGAAGTCGGCCCCCTCGATTAGGTCGTAGGGCCAGCGTCCGCCGTAGGCCTTCGCAAAAAGAGCCGGACTCCCCGAGCCGGCAAGAGGATGCCCTATAAGGCCGAAACGGTCCATTGTCTAGATGATTTCCTCGCCCTCGCGCATATCCTTGATGCGAAGCTGGGTGAAAGATGTGCCGCGGTAATAGTTCTCCACGATGGAGTAGCAGATATCCACAGGGTTGCCTTCCTTGATGTAATCGAAGTACTGCGCCATATTGAAGGCGATGGCGGGCACTTTATGATACGGCTGGTCCTCCTGAATGAGGTCGAGTTTCAGATGGGTTCCGCCTGCACCGACCTTGCGTCCGTCGCCGGAATCGTAGACGCCGCGCGTCATGAACACGGGGTTGCCGTTGCCGGGGCCGAAAGGCTGGAACTGCTTGAGGATGCGGAAGAACTTGGGCGTAATCTGCGAGAACGCGAGTTCGGAGTCGATGTTCACCACCGGAATCGACATGTCCTCGGTCATGTTCTTCTCCACGAACTCCTCCATCCTGCGGGCAAATTCGGGCAGATGCTCCTCCTTGAGGGTGAGGCCGGCGGCATAGGTGTGGCCGCCGAAATTCTCCATCAGGTCGGCGCAACTCTCGATGGCCGCGTAGAGGTCGAAGCGTCCTGCGCTGCGGGCGCTTCCGGCCACGAATCCGTTGGACTTTGTGAGCACCACCGTCGGCTTGAAATATGCCTCCACAAGCCTCGAGGCGACTATCCCCACTACGCCCTTGTTCCACTGCGGGTTGTAGACTATGGTGGCGTGCTTACTGGCGAGGCAGGTGCCGTTCTGCACCATCTCGAGCGCCTCTGCCGTAATCTCGCGGTCGATATCCTTGCGGGCGTTGTTGTTGTCGTTTATCTGCTCGCCGACCAGCATCGCGCGGCCGCTTTCGGTCGCGGTCAGCAGTTCCACCGCCAGGCGTCCCGTTTCCATACGCCCTGCGGCGTTGATGCGGGGACCGATCTTGAAGACGATATCGTCGATGGAGATGTGCCCGGGCTCCAGTTTGGAGAGGTTTATCATGGCAAGGAGGCCCTTGCGGGGCGCCTCGTTAAGCTGCTTGAGGCCGTAGTATGCCAGCACGCGGTTCTCGTCCGTCATGGACACGAGGTCCGACGCGATGCTCACGACCAGAAGGTCGAGGAAGGGCAGCAGGGTATCAAAGGGGATGCCGTACTGCTGCGAATATGCCTGCACCAGCTTGAAGCCGACGCCGCAGCCGCAGAGGTCCGAGAAAGGATAGCTGTCGTCCTCGCGCTTGGGGTCCAGCACCGCCACTGCCGCGGGAAGTTCCTTTTCGGGGAGATGATGGTCGCAGATGATCACATCCATCCCGAGGCTCTTGGCCAAAGCCACCTTGTCGATGGCCTTGATGCCGCAGTCCAGGGTGATTATGAGCTTGACGCCGTTCTCCGCCGCCCACTTGACGCCCTTGATGGACACGCCGTAACCCTCGTCGTAGCGGTCGGGGACATAGAAGTCGACATTGTCGGAGTAGCGTTTGATGAAGGAATAGACAAGCGAGACAGCAGTCGTGCCGTCCACATCGTAGTCGCCGTAAACGAGGATCTTTTCCCCTCCTTCGATGGCGTCGTGGAGCCGGGCGACCGCTTTCTCCATGTCTTTCATCAGGAAAGGATCGTGCAGATTCTCGAGGCTGGGGCGGAAAAAGGCCCTTGCCTGCTCGAATGTCTCCACCCCGCGCTTGACCAGAAGCTCCGCCAGAACCCGGTCTATACCGATTTCCGCGGCCAGCTTCCCGACCTTGTCGACGGGGGCCGGAGTACTGAGAATCCACTTGCTTTCCTTAGTCATAACTTGCAAAGTTACCGATTATATTTCAAAGTTTCAATTTTAAGTCTTACTTTTGTAAGATTTCTTAAAAAATCGTAACGAAAATGGCGAATACAGAGTACAGCGAACAGGAACAGATCCGCAGGGAATCCCTTGCGAAATTGAAGGAACTCGGCATCGAACCCTATCCCGCACCGCTTTATCCGGTAAACAACACCGCGGCGGGAATTGCGGCGGAGTATGATCCGGAAAAACAAAACCTGCAGGACGTCTGCATCGCGGGGCGCATTATGAGCCGTCGCATCATGGGCGCGGCTTCGTTCATGGAACTCCAGGACGAGACCGGCCGCATCCAGGTGTATGTGAAGCGCGACGAAATCTGCCCCGACGAGGACAAGACGATGTACAACACCGTTTTCAAAAAGCTTCTGGACATCGGCGACATCGTGGGCATCAAGGGCTTCGCCTTCATTACCCAGACAGGCCAGCTCAGCATCCACGCGAGGGAACTCACGCTCCTGAGCAAGTCGCTGCGCGTACTTCCTATCGTCAAGACCGACGCCGACGGCACCGTGCACGACGGCTTCGCCGACCCGGAACTCCGCTATCGCCAGAGATATGTCGACCTCATCGTCAACCCCCAGGTGAAGGAAGTCTTCGCCAAGCGCGCCAAGATTATCGCCACGATGCGCGAATACTTCAACGAGGCCGGTTGCCTCGAGGTGGAAACCCCCATCCTCCAGGGTATCCCCGGTGGCGCTACCGCCCGCCCCTTCATCACCCATCATAACGCACTGGACATCCCCCTGTATCTGCGTATCGCCAACGAACTCTACCTCAAGCGCCTCATCGTGGGCGGCTTCAGCGGTGTTTATGAGTTCGCCAAGGACTTCCGCAACGAGGGTATGGACAAGACGCACAATCCGGAGTTCACCTGCATGGAGATCTACGTCGCCTACAAGGACTACATCTGGATGATGGATTTCGTGGAGAAGATGCTCTGCAAGATTGCCGTCGCCGTGAATGGCGGCACCAGGGTGCAGATAGGCGAGCACGAGGTGGACTTCGGCGGCACTTACCGCCGTCTGCCCATCCTCGAGGCTATCAAGGAATACGCAGGAGTTGACGTGTCCGGAATGGACGAGGCCGAGCTCCGCGCGACCTGCAAGAAACTCAACGTCGAGGTTGAGCCTTCGATGGGCAAGGGCAAGCTCATAGACGCCATCTTCGGCGAATACTGCGAGAAGAACCTCATCCAGCCTACCTTCATCATCGATTATCCCGTGGAGATGTCGCCTCTTACCAAGCGCCATCGCAGCAACCCTGCGCTCACCGAGCGCTTCGAGCTTTTCGTGTGCGGCAAGGAACTCGCCAACGCCTATTCCGAGCTCAACGATCCTATCGACCAGCTTGCGCGTTTCGAGGACCAGGCACGCCTGAAGAGCAAGGGCGACGACGAGGCGATGTTCATCGACTACGACTTCGTGCGCGCTCTCGAATACGGTATGCCTCCCACCTCCGGACTCGGTATGGGAATCGACCGCCTGACCATGTTTATGACCGGCCAGACAGCCATCCAGGACGTACTCTTCTTCCCGCAGATGCGCCCCGAACAGTTCTAGACCATGGAACTGATTAGCTCCGGACAGAATCCCAAGATCAAGCACCTTCTCGCCCTTCAGGAGAAGTCTTCCCTGCGGCGCGAGACGGGGCTCTTTGTCGTCGAGGGTCGCCGCGAGCTGGAGCATTGCCTCGAGGCCGGCTACGAAATTGATACTTTGTTTATCTGCCCCGAACTCTTTGAACGGTCGTCCGGGGTGCTTGCCCCAGCAAACCGTGCCACCCTCGGCATCGTAAGAGGGGGGACCTCGCAGCAAAGCGGAGAGGTGGGGTCGAGCGAAAGCGAGACGTTTGTCGGGGTAAGCACCCCGGACGCCGCGCGGATGATACAGATTACAAAGGAGATCTACTCCAAAGTGGCTTACAGAGGCAGCACCGAGGGCGTGATTGCCGAGGTGAAGGCCAAGGCGCTGGGACTGAAAGATTTACAGCTGAAGGAGAATCCGGTAATAGTGGTTCTGGAAGGTGTCGAGAAGCCGGGGAATCTGGGAGCGGTGCTCCGCAGCGCCGATGCTGCCGGAGCCGATGCCGTGCTGGTGTGCGACCCCCTGACCGACCTCTACAACCCCAACCTCATCCGCGCCAGCATCGGCGCAATCTTCACCGTCCCCACGGTGGCCTGCAGTTCGGAAGAGGCTATCGCCTGGCTGAAAGCTAAAGGCATCTCCATACTCACCGCCCAGCTGCAAGACTCGTCGCTTTACTACGATACCCCGATGGGCGGCCCTGTCGCAATCGTGATGGGCACCGAATCCACCGGCCTCACGCAACAGTGGCGCACCGCCGCCGACGCCCACATCCGCATCCCCATGCTCGGCCGCCTCGATTCGCTCAACGTAAGCGTCTCCGCCGCCATCCTCCTCTTCGAAGCCCTCCGCCAGCGCCAATAGCGTTTTTGCTAAAGCGTTCATTGCCAACACTTTATGCGAAATCGATGCTCCAAAACGGAGCATCGATTTTCGATAATTATCAGATATTCAGCAGGTTAGCAAGAACGCGCCTGCAGGTAGCTTACAGCGCAGCGAGGGCGTCAAACCAGCCGGATACTGTCTGCCAGCTGCAGGAAGTAGTCGGTCGACCAGATTTCCAGGTCGCGGGGGTCGTCCACGAAGTGCTCAACATCTTGCTTGACAAGATTGATATCCGTACTGGTAATCTTGTTGTGAAGCATTTCACGGAAAGTCTCCTCTGTTATATCATCTCCGTTGAATTCCTTTATCCTGGCCTGCAGATGTCCAAGGTCCAATGGAATATCATTGCGCACATACCACTCAAAGTCGTACCAGTCACGCCCTTTGACTCTTCTTTGCCACGCCCTGTAAAGCAAGGCATGCATTTTTCCGGCATAAAGATCGGGGAGAGAAACGCACCTTGTCGAGAAGGAGTATGGCCTAAGAAGGAGTTTGTTCTCTGTGGTGAAACCAAGCGGCGGATCAACATCCATTTCAATCTTGATTTTGACCATCCTCCTTGTCTGGAACTTTATGTTGTAAACCTCGGAATTCTCCTTTAAAAATGCAGACTCTACCCTACCGAACAGTTTCTTGTCCTTTTTTTCAATCTCCACCTTGTGACCGGTAAGGCTAAACTCCTCAAGAATGGCCGGGAAGTAGTTTTCAAGATGAATGTCGTCCCTCTTTTCCGTGAGCGTAAAGTCCATATCCTCGGAGAAGCGCCTTAGCCCGTGGAACAAACGCAGGCAGGTTCCTCCATAAAACGCAGCATATTTAAAAAAGCCACCACGGCTAAGACCTGCCAGAACTATCTTCTGACATACTTCCTGCTCTGCATGCGGGTTCTTCGTTCCGGTTACATCGCCATACTCGGCCAGCATCTGTTCGTATAGTGTCATCGCTTTATTATTTTAATGAGGTTTTCAAATACTCTGCTCTTCTTTCCGTTAATTGCGCACTGCCTAATTATGTCTGAATCAAATTCCTTGAGGGCATCCATATCAAAACGGATGTCCTCCTCCAGGTAACGGTACATTCCTGCCAAAGACTGGGTAGGCACATACCAACTGTCTATTATGGTGTCGCAGAGGGCCTTTTCCGGTGTGGCAATGAGGTGGCTGGCGCCATTATCGTCCACCACCTTGACGCCTATAGGGAAGTAAGCCTTTGGCACTTGCCTGTATATAAAGTTGCCCAGGTCATTGACGAACCGCTTCGAGTGCTTGGTGGTTACGGAAGTAAGCGTGCGCACACGCTCGGGTATGAGGTCGTACCATGCTAGCGCCCACTGCATGGAAACATATGAGGGCCCGTAAATATGATTGGCGCAAACCCTCAGGTCCGGTTCCTTCCCGCTTACATCTTCGCTGACCACGTACATGCCTCTTTTAAGACGAACAAGCTGCCCGTCCTTTTCAAGTCCGCGGATCTTTTCATCTGGCGCGGCAAGATGCCCGAAACAGGAGTAAAGGATCTCCGAAGTGACGGGAGTGGTGCCGAATTGCAACAACGGATTCTTCTTCATAACACCGCAAAGTTACAAATCTCCGTTCAGAAATCCAAATATTTTTTGGTTTTCTGTTCCGATATTTATATCTTCGAAACACTAATAATTGTATTATTTCGTACAGATAAACGACAAAAACACGTTTTTCTGCACGAAAAACGACAACTTTTGCTATATTTGTTTTCTATGAAAAAGTTGGCAATACTGGCATTGATGCTCCTGACCACTGTGGCGGGGGCAAAGAAACCTTCGGTGAGGATTCACCTGGTGGGAGATTCATTCTGCAGCGAGTACGGGCCTGAGAGCAGGCCGCAGACCGGATGGGGCGAGATGCTCGGTCCGGCGCTCGGCGGAGCGAAGGTGTTCAACTACGCGATAGGCGGGCAGAGCACCAAGTCGTTCATCGACGAGGGGCGCTGGGATGCCGCAATTGCGAGGGTGAAGCCGGGCGACCTGCTGCTGATGCAGTTCGGGGGCAACGACCAGAAGGTCAATTCGCCGTCGCGTTATGTAGAAGCCTACGGCGGATTCTACGACAACCTCAACCGCTTCATCGAAGAAACCCGCGCCAAAGGCGGAGTGCCCGTGCTGGTGACGAGTCCCTCGCGCCGCTACTTCCATTCCAATGGGTCGCCGCGCCGCACACTGGAGGATTATCCCGATGCCATGCGCAAACTGGCGGCCGACACGAACACTCCCCTTGTGGATGCCGAGGAGATGACCCACGAATGGCTCGCCAAGCTCGGAGACGAAGCTTCGAAGCCTTACTTTATGGTGAGAGTGAACGGCACCGACAACACCCACTTCACCCGCGAAGGTGCCGAGGTGGTTGCCGGAATGATTGCCAAATCGCTCATCGAGCAGGGCCTCTGGCAGAAGGCGCAATAAGATTTTTATTCTTTTTAATCATATAGTATTATGGCAACGTCATTAAACAAAGTTATGCTTATCGGTAACGTTGGAAGAGATCCCGAAATCCGTTACCTCGAAGGAAACTCCGCAACAGGAGCTCAGACAAAAGTCGCAACATTCACACTCGCAACAACCGAACGTTACCGCGACCGCAGCGGCGAGCTGCGCGAAAACACCGAATGGCACAATATCGTGGCCTGGAGGAATTCCGCCGACACCGCCGAAAAGTTCGTCAGGAAGGGCACTTCCCTCTTCATCGAGGGCAAGCTCCGCACCCGTTCCTACACCGACCAGAGCGGCGTGAAGAAGTTCACGACCGAGATCGTGGTGGACAACCTTCAGCTTCTCTCGCCCCGTCGCCCCGACCAGGAAGACGAACAGGGAGCATTCCAGCAGCCCGCTCAGCCGGCATATCAGCCTGCTGCACCCGCCGGTTTCCAGCCCCGCGCCGAGCAGCCCGCTCCCGCACAGCCCGCATTCTCAGGCCCTCAGGCTCCCGCAGCAGACGAGGGTAGCGATGACCTTCCTTTCTAATCCGAATCAACTATGGCAGCTAAAGCAGTAGAAAAAGCAAGGCAGTTCCTCAACGACAGCCCGGCGGCACGCTGGGGCGCGCTGATCCTCATCGCGTCCATGATGTTCTTCGCATACATGTTCGTGGACGTCATGAGCCCGCTCAAGAGCATGATCGAGGCCGAGCGCGGCTGGAACAGCACCGTATTCGGCACCTACGCCGCTTCGGAATTCATCCTCAACGTCTGCGGCTTCCTCATCATCGCAGGTATCATCCTGGACAAGATGGGCGTGCGCTTCACGGGCACCCTGTCCGCTTCGCTGATGGTCGGCGGCGCAATCATCAAATTCATCGGCATCTCCGACTGGTTCCAGGCTACCGCTTTCTGCGGCTGGCTCGACAGCTGGTGGGTGGCTCTGCCCGGCAGCGCCAAAATGGCAAGCCTCGGCTTCATGATCTTCGGCTGCGGCTGCGAGATGGCCGGCACCACCGTGAGCAAGGCCATCGCCAAATGGTTCGACGGCCACGAGCTTTCGCTGGCAATGGGTATCGAGATGGCTATCGCCCGCCTTGGCGTATTCGCCGTGATGTGGATATCTCCCCTCATCGCGGGAGCCTTCGGCGAGACGGTTGTCGCTCCCCTCGGCTTCTGCACCGCGCTTCTGCTTATCGGCCTCATCGCCTTCGTTGTCTTCACCTTTATGGACAAGAAGCTCGACGGCGAGCTGATCAAGGCCGGCAAGATGTCGGAAGAGCCCGCCCCGGACGAGGAGTTCAAGGTGAAGGACCTCGGCATAGTGTTCGGCAGCAAGATGTTCTGGATCGTGGCGGTTATGTGCGTGCTGTACTACAGCGCCATCTTCCCCTTCCAGCGCTACGCCCCCAACTTCCTTGAGGAATGCCTCGGTGTGGACGCATCCACCGCTTCGCACCTGTTCAGCTTCTTCCCCATCCTGGCGATGTGCCTCACTCCTTTCCTCGGAGCGTTCATCTCCTTCAAGGGCAAGGGTGCAAGCATGCTGATGATAGGCTCCCTGCTGATGATTGTCTGCCACCTGAGCTTCGCCTTCGTGCTTCCGTTGTTCCCGCACAAATGGCTCGCCCTGCTGCTGATTCTGGTGCTCGGCCTGTCGTTCTCGCTGGTTCCGGCCTCGCTCTGGCCCAGCGTCACCAAGATTATCGACAAGAAGGTGCTCGGCAGCGCATACTGCCTTATCTTCTGGGTGCAGAATATCGGCCTCTGCCTGGTGCCTCTGCTGATCGGCGCGCTGCGTCAATCCACCGGCGGCTACACCGTGCCTATGCTGGTGTTCTCCAGCTTCGGCGTAGCGGCCTTCCTGCTGACCTTCCTCCTGAAGATCGAAGACAAGCGCAAGGGCTACGGCCTGGAGCTCCCCGAAGTCAAGGACAAGAAAGAAGATGAATAAAGTCCGCAAGACTCTTATGAACCGCAAGGGCGTGTGCTGGATCGCACTCGCCCTTTTGGTTGTGCCGATGTTCGGCTCCTACTTCTTCGACGATATGTTCAGCACGGTGTCGGCAGTGTTTTCCGACCCGTCGATGCTGCAGCTCGGCTGGGATACCGGAGCCTACGGCAAATACACCTCGGGCTACTCGGTACTGTGCATTTTCGGCGGCCTCGTGCTCTGCGGGATGCTGCTCGACAAGTGGGGCGTACGCATCACCGGTTCCATTTTCGTAGGGCTGATGGTCGGCGGCGCCGGCCTCGTGACCTGGGCGATTACCGCCGGGCTCGAACCGGGCCTGTCGCTGGGCATCGCCTACGCCGGCTGCATGATATTCGGCCTCGGCAGCGAAATTGCCGGAGTGGCCGTCACGCGCAGCATAGCCAAGTGGTTCAAGGACGGTCCGATGGCCCTCGCGATGGGCCTGCAGCTCGCAATCGCCCGCCTGGGTACTGCCGCTGCCTTCCTGCTTGCGCCTGCCCTCATCGCCGAGAAGTCCGGCGAGATATACACCCTCACCGAGACCGCCCGACCCGCCTTCGTGGGACTAGCCCTGCTGCTGGTGGGCGGCATTTTCTGGGGGATCTTCGTGGCAATGGACTACCGTTTCGACAAGCACGTCATTGCCGACCCCGATCGGCAATCTCCTGACGAGGAGTTCAGGTTTTCGGACGTATTAAAGGTCCTTGGGAATAAGAACTGGTGGCTGATCGCACTACTCTGCGTATTCTTCTACAGCAGCATAATCGCATTCAAAAAGTTCACCGGCGCAATCCTGGTACCGCGCTTCGGCGTCAGCGCCACGGCAGCCGGACTCATGGCAACCATTCTGCCCTTCGCCACGGTAGTGTTCGCTCCCCTCTTCGGCCTGATGGTCGACCGGAAGGGACACGGCACGCGCTGGATGCTCCTGGGTGCGGTGCTCGCGCTCTGCGCGCATCTGCTTATAGGATTTGCGCCCGCCGGCAGGCCGTTCTTCGGCTACCTGAGCATGGTGCTGCTGGGCTTCAGCTACTCCCTGGTGCCTGCGTCGATGTGGCCGAGCGTGCCCAAGATCGTGCCCGAGAAGATGCTCGGCACGGCCTTCGCCCTCATCTACTGGGTGCAGAACCTCGGCCTCTGGGCCTTCAAGCGCTTTGCCGGCAGGATGATGGCGCCCGGCTCCGACGCCGCCAACGCTCCCGTGAACACCGAGATTATGTTCACCGCCGTCTGCATGGTGGCCCTCGCCCTGGCCTTCGCCCTCTCGCGCTCTTCGCGCCGCAACCCCGAGCTTAAGCTCGACGAGCCTAATTCGCGTTAAATTAGTATCTTTGCAGTTTGGATGTACGAAATTCTGGACAGCATAAACAGCCCCGCCGACCTCAAGGCGCTGAATCTCGAGCAGCTTAAGCAGCTCTGCGACGAGATACGCCAGTACATGGTGGAGTGCTGCGCGGTGAATCCAGGGCACCTGGGCGCAAGCCTCGGCGCGGTGGAACTCATTGTGGGCTGGCATTATGTTTATGATGCTCCGGAAGACAAGCTTGTTTTCGACGTCGGCCATCAGGCCTACGCGCACAAGATACTCACCGGCCGCCGCGAATCGTTCAAGACTCTGCGCACCGAAGGCGGCATCAGCGGCTTCACGAAACCGTCCGAAAGCCCTTACGACGCATTTGTCGCGGGACACGCCTCCAATTCCATCTCGGCCGCACTCGGCCTCGCCGAAGCCGCCCGCCTCGCCGGCCGCACGGAAAAGGTGTGCGCCCTCATCGGCGACGGAGCCCTCACGGGAGGGCTCGCATTCGAAGGCATCAACAACGCCGGCGCGAGCAAGGCGGACCTGCTTATAATCCTCAACGACAACGAGATAGCCATCGAGCATAACCATGGCGGGCTGCACAACTACCTGCTGCGCATCTCCACCTCACGCAAATACAACGCATTCCGCAACAAGGTCTGGGACGCCCTCGGCGAGAGGGGCTTCAGGCAGTTTCTCCAGCGCTGGCACAGAGGCCTTCGCAGCTGGCTGCTTCGCGGAAGGGACATAGGCTATTTCGAGAACTTCGGCTTCAGGTATTTCGGCCCCGTTGACGGCAACGACATCCGCGTGGTGGTGACCGCCCTGCAGAGAATCAAGAATCTGAAGGGCCCCCGCGTGGTTCACTTCATTACAAAAAAAGGCAAGGGGTACGCACCGGCCGAAGCCGACCCCGTCACATGGCACGCCCCCGGCAGGTTCAACCCCGAAACCGGCGAAAGGATCCCCGGCAGACGCGACGCCGACCGTTACCAGGATGTACTGGGCGACGTTCTCTGCGAGCTCGCCGCCAAAGATCCGGCGATAGTTGCCATTACCCCGGCGATGACCGGAGGCAGCGGCCTCAACCGCTTTGCTAAGGAATATCCCGACCGCTTCTTCGACGTGGGCATAGAGGAGGAGCACGCAGCCACCTTCAGTGCGGGCCTCGCGGCAGGCGGACTCAAGCCTTTCTGCTGCATCTATTCGTCCTTCTCGCAGAGGGCCTACGACCAGATTATCCACGATATAGCCCTGCAGGAGCTGCCCGTGGTGCTCTGTTTCGACCGTGCCGGACTGGTGGGCGAAGACGGCGCCACGCACACAGGCGCCTTCGACCTCGCGGCATACCGCAGCATTCCGGGCGTCACCGTGAGTTCGCCCAGGGACGAGACCGAGCTGGCCAACCTGCTGTACACCGCCGCCACGACCCAGCACGGACCCTTCATCATAAGGTATCCTCGCGGATGCGGTGAGGGCGCAGCATGGAAGGACGCTCCCCGCCAGGCGCTGGAACCCGGCAAGGCGGAGGAACTCTGCAGCGGCAGCGAGATTGCAATCATAGCGACCGGTCCCGTGGCCACCGCAGCCCTCAAGGCCGCAGAGGCCTTCCCGGGCAAGGTGGGCGTGTTCAACTTCCGCTACCTCAAGCCCTTCGACGAAGAAACCCTCGCGCGCGTTGCGCGTACATATAAGTATATTGTAACGGCCGAAGACGGATGCCTCAAGGGAGGCCTGTATTCGGAGGTCTGCGAGTCTCTCGCAAGGCTCGGTTCACACACTCCTGTCGAGGGTATCGGCATAGCGGACGAGTTCGTCGCCCACGCGCCCCAGTCCCGCCAGCGCGCCATCTACGGACTGGACGAAAATTCTCTGCGGAAAAAGATTCAAAATCTATTGGAGAATCAAAAATAATGTCTATCTTTGCACTCCCTTTTTTAGAGGGAGTCTTTGACATACGCCGATATAGCTCAGTTGGCCAGAGCACGTGATTTGTAATCTCGGGGTCGAGGGTTCGAATCCCCCTATCGGCTCACTCCGGTGCCTGAGCTGAGGCACACAGGGGCAAGTACCAGAGCGGTCAAATGGGGCAGACTGTAAATCTGCTGGCTATGCCTACGGTGGTTCGAATCCATCCTTGCCCACATTAACAGAAGCGGGAAACCGGCTTCACGCGGGGTTCGTATAATGGCTATTATGCCAGCCTTCCAAGCTGGAAATGGGAGTTCGATTCTCCTACCCCGCTCCAGAAATATAAGGCCGATGTAGCTCAGCTGGCCAGAGCACGTGATTTGTAATCTCGGGGTCGACGGTTCGAATCCGCCCATCGGCTCACTCCGGTGCCTGAGCTGAGGCACAAAGGGGCAAGTACCAGAGCGGTCAAATGGGGCAGACTGTAAATCTGCTGGCTATGCCTACGGTGGTTCGAATCCATCCTTGCCCAC
>JAFZWD010000016.1 GCA_017617495.1 Bacteroidales bacterium | reverse complement strand
TATGCGATGCCGAACGGGCCGAAGCCTTCGTAGATTATCTCCTTGAAGTCGCCCTGCTTGCTCTCGGTTGCCTTCTTGATTGCGCGCTCGATGTTCTCCTTGGGCATCTGCTCGCTGCGGGCCTCTGCCATGAGGGCGCGGAGGCGCGGGTTGCCGGTCACATCGGGGCCGCCCTGCTTGACGGCGATGGTGATTTCCTTGCCGAGTTTGGTGAAGGTGCGGGCCATGTGACCCCACCTCTTCATCTTGCGCTCTTTGCGGAATTCAAATGCTCTTCCCATGACTAGTCCTCCACTGCAACAATGTACTGGTCGATATCGTAAGCCTCGACGCTTGCGGGATACTTGTCCTTGATGGTCTGGTAGCACCCGAGTGCGGCAGCCTTGTCGCCGAGATGCTCATAGACGCCGCCGAGCTTGCGCAGATAACCTGCGGCGAAGTCGTTGTCGGCGATCTTCACAGCCTGCTTGTAGCTGGAAACCGCTGCGGAATAATCCTCCACGTTCACATAGGCGTCGCCGAGGCAGGCCTTTGCGCGGGCGGCGAGGATGGGCTCCTTGCCGTTATACTTGCGCAGATAAGCGATTGCGCTGTCGTTGTTGCCGAGCTGGAGCTCGCAGATACCTGCATAGAGGTAAACAGCCTTGCCGGCCTTCCTGCCGTAGTCCTCGATTACCTGTGCGAAGCCGAGGGAATTGCCGTCGCCGTTAAGGGCGAGCTCGAATTCTCCCTGCTGGAAGGCGTTCTCGGCTGCAACAGCCTGAAACTGGGCTTCCTGGCACTTGGGACGGTAGATGTACTTGTGATATCCCAGGATGGCGAGTCCCACTACGAGGATGCCGAGAAGAATGCCGGAAATAAGATTCTTGTTTTCGTTGAAAAACTGTTCAGTCCTGGAGACGGTATTCTCGATCTGCTCCTTGCGCTCCAATTCTTTAGTGTTAGGTTTGTTTGCCATATCTTAATTGTTCTGATAATCTTTTTGAGGGTGCAAAAATAATAAATATTATTTAAATGAAGAACTCGCGCCTGTAACTATATTCGGCACGCAGTTTTTCGAATCCCGAAGGGTTGACGCGGAACATGAAATCGTCCGTGAAAATCGGGTAATTGTACTGTATCTTGGAGGTGATTTCGCCCTGCGTCATGCCGGTGAAATCGAGTTTGACGGCCTCCAGTTCCTTGACGTCTGCCGGAGGGAAGAACTCGAAGAGCTGGGGGATGTCGAAGTAGCGCGCCACGGCCCTGACTGCGGCCGCGGTGCTGCGCTGTTTGCCCTGATAGGAGTAGCCTGCGATATGCGGAGTGGCGATGTCCACCATCTTCAGAAGCGTCTCGTTGACGTTGGGCTCGTTGTTCCAGGCGTCGATTATGACGGGGCCCAGCTTGGGGATTGCCGCGATGAGCGCGTCGTCGTCCACCAGTTCGCCGCAGGCGGTGTTGACGAACAGGGCGCCGAACTTCATCTTGTCGAAGAACTCCGCGTTTGCCATGCCCCTGGTGGCGGGATTCAGCGATGCGTGCAGGGTGACGATGTCCGAATTCTGGAGCAGATGATCGAGGCTGCAGAACTGCCCCGGGCCCTCGTACTCGGCCCTCGGCGGGTCGCACAGCAGCACCTTGAAGCCGAGGTGGCGCGCCATGGTCTCCACGCGCCGTCCCACCTGTCCCACGCCGATTATTCCAAGGGTGGCGCCGGTAAGCGGGATGCTCTTGCGCGATGCCGCCCCGTACAGCGCCGAGAACACGTAGTTCATCACGCCGCCGGCATTGCTGCCGGGCGCATTCTGCACGAAAATGCCCTTGCTGCGGCAGTAGGCGATGTCCACGTTGTCGGTGCTGATGGTCGCGGTGGAGATTATCTTGACCGGGCTGCCTTCAAGCAGCTCGGCGTCGCAGCGGGTACGGGAACGGATTATCATTCCGTCGGCATCCGCAATATCCTCGCGGGTTATGCTTCCGCCTTCTTTATACAGCACGCTGCACCAGGGCTCGAACACGCCCTGGATAAAAGGTATGGCGGAATCTATTACAAGTTTCATTTGAGTACAAGTTCTTTTACCGCCTGAGCGCCGTCGCCTATGAAAAGGCTGTCCTGCGATACTATGGCGTTGATTTTCTTAATCAGCGTATCCTTCTGGAAAAGGAGGCTGCTGCGCACCACCGACGAGTTGAGAGTGATTATCAGGCGGCCGTCGCGGTAGTAGCGGCGGATGGTGGACTCCCCTGCCCCGGACGCCTCGTTCCAGGCTATGTAGATACGCTGCGCGTTATGGGTTGCGCTGGCGCCGCCGCGGGCTATCATGAGCTTGAGCACGTCGCTGATCGGCAGGGCGCGCTTGGGTGCGATATTGTCAGCCATTCCTGGTGAAGACGCCCCCTTTCGCCTCGTAATACGTGCGTTCCGAGGTGAGCCCGTCCACTATGCCGCGGAGGCGCACCTTATTGGAATCGCTCAGGAAAATCTGCCCGAACTCGTTGCCGGAAACCATCGAGAGGAGGTTCTGAACGCGGCCGAGGTCGAGCTTGTCGAAGAGGTCGTCGAGCAGCAGCATCGGAGGGTAGCCGGAGGCCTGCTTCATCAGCTCGTACTGGGCAAACTTGAGCGCCACCAAAAACGACTTCTGCTGGCCCTGGGAGCCGCATTTGCGGATGGGATGGCCGCCCATCTCGAAGATGAAATCGTCCCTCTGCATGCCTGCGGTGGAATAATGCAGGAGCAGGTCGCGGTCGCGGTAGGACTTGAAAATCCCGGCCAGCGAGCCCTTCTGAAGGTCGGAGCGATAGGAGATGGACACCATTTCGCGCCCCCCGGAGATGCGGGAGTAGTACTCCTGGACCACCGGGGCGATGCCTGCCACGAAGTCGCGCCGCCTTTCGAAAATGGGCTGCGCGAGGGCGGACATCTGCTCGTCGAGCACGTCCAGGTATCCCGGATCCACCGTGCCTTCCTTGAGGAGCTTGTTGCGCTGCTGCAGCAGGCGCATATACTGCTGGACATTACCCAGATACTGGATGTCCATCTGCGACAGCACAGAGTTCACGAAGCGCCTGCGCTCTTCCCCGGAATCGCTCACCAGCGAGATGTCCGAGGGGCTCACCATAACCACGGGCAGAAGCCCGATATGGGAAGCCAGGCGGGCGTAAGGCTTGTCGTCGCGGCGCATCTGCTTTTCGCCGCCCTGGACCTGCACGGCGATGCGGGTGTCCTGCCCCGAGGGGAGCGTGTAGCTGCCCGCCAGCGCGAAGAAAGGGGCCCCGTAGCGAAGCAGGAAGGCGTCGCCAGAGCCGGAGGCGCTTTTGGTCATGGAAAGATACCAGATGGCGTCCAGCAGGTTGGTCTTGCCCTCCCCGTTGCCGCCGGAGATGCAGTTGACGTTGCCGCAGAATTCCAGCTCCTGCAACTCTATGTTGCGGAAGTTCTGGACCACTATCTTGTTGAGTATCGCCATGACGCCTTTTTAGGTCTACAAAAGTAATAAAAAATTCCTATCTTTGCGAATTGTAATACATGAGCGCAGTATGAGTATTCAGCAGGAAAAAATCAACGCCCTTGTGCAGAGGCGCGAAGCCGCAAAACTCGGCGGCGGTCCGGCAAGGATCGAGGCCCAGCACGCCAAGGGCAAACTCACCGCACGCGAGCGCCTCGCACTTCTGCTCGACGAAGGCAGCTTCGAGGAGTTCGACATGTTCGTCCAGCACCGCTGCACGAACTTCGGCATGGAGGCATCGCACCCCGACGGGGACGGCGTCGTAACAGGGCAGGGCACCATTGCGGGACGCCCCGTTTTCGTTTATGCGCAGGACTTCACCGTCAGCGGCGGTTCGCTCAGCAAGACCATGAGCGAGAAGATCTGCAAGGTGATGGATATGGCCATGCGCGCCGGAGCGCCCGTCATCGGGCTTAACGACTCCGGCGGAGCACGTATCCAGGAGGGCATCGACGCCCTTGCGGGATACGGCGACATCTTCGAGCACAACATCCTCGCCAGCGGCGTGGTGCCCCAGATTTCGGGCATTTTCGGTCCCTGCGCAGGCGGAGCGGTCTACTCCCCCGCCCTCACCGACTTCACCCTGATGGTAAAGAACACTTCCTACATGTTCCTCACCGGCCCGGCGGTCGTAAAGAGCGTCACCGGCGAAGACGTGGACCAGGAAACCCTCGGCGGAGCCGCGGTGCACGCTTCCAAGAGCGGCGTCGCAGACTTTGCGGCCGAAGACGAGCAGGACGGCATCGCCACCATCAAGCGCCTGCTCTCCTACATCCCCCAGAACAATATGGAAACCGCTCCCGAGCGTCCCTCCCAGGATCCCGTTGCCCGCGTTTCCGACAAGCTCAACGATATTATCCCCGACAATCCCAACAAGGCCTACGACATGTACGAGGTCATAAAGGAGATTGTGGACGACGGCGACTTCTTCGAGGTTCACCGCAACTTTGCAAAGAACATTATCGTGGGATTCGCCCACTTTGCCGGCCGCAGCGTCGGCATCGTGGCCAACCAGCCCATGCACCTCGCGGGAGTGCTCGACATCAACGCCAGCCGCAAGGCCGCGCGCTTCGTGCGCTTCTGCGACGCTTTCAACATCCCGCTGGTCACCCTGGTGGACGTCCCGGGCTTCCTTCCCGGCACCCAGCAGGAGTACGGCGCGGTAATCACCAACGGAGCCAAGCTCCTTTACGCCTACGGCGAAGCCACCGTGCCCAAGGTTACGGTGACGCTGCGCAAGGCTTACGGCGGAGCCCATATCGTGATGAGCTGCAAGCAGCTTCGCGGCGACCTCAACTACGCATGGCCCAGCGCACAGATAGCCGTGATGGGAGCCGACGGCGCGGTAAACGTGCTCTACGGCAAGGAGATCAAGGCCGAAACCGAGCCCGCAAAGCAGGCCGAGGTGCGTGCCGCCAAGAAGGCCGAGTACGAGGAACTCTTCAACAATCCTTACCAGGCAGCCCAGAAGGGCTACATCGAGGATGTAATCGAGCCCCGCAACACCCGCTTCCGCGTCATCCGCGCACTTGAATCGCTCCAGAACAAGCGTCAGGAGCTTCCTGCAAAGAAACACGACAACCTGCCGCTATGATGCACAACCTCATTCTCGCCCTCATCTGCATCAGCGTGGTGTTCACTGCGCTGCTGATCCTGTTCTGCGTCTACACCATAATCGGTTCCGCATCCCAGTATGCCGACCTCAAGGCTGTGGGCGAATGGGTGCCGCGCAAGGTTCGCAGGGCGATGCGCAAGGCGCTGCAGGGCCAGAAGGGCGCCGACGCCGAAACCGCAGCCGCCATTTCGATGGCGCTGGAGGCCGAGCTCGGCAGCGAGACCGAGGTTGCAATAGCGACCGCCCTCGCGCTTCATCTCGGGCACAGCGTACACGACGCCGAGTCCGGCATCGTAACCATCCCCCGCCAGGCTTCGCCCTGGGCGGATAAATCGCTTACATTCAGAAGATTACCCAACAGATAAACTATGAGTCAGTATAAATTCAAAATCAACGGCAAGGACTATGAGGTCCGCATCGACGGAATCGAAGACGGCATTGCCAGTGTAAATGTTAACGGCACCGACTATCAGGTCGAACTCGAAGACGCGCCTGCAGCGACAGCGGGTGGCGGGTTTGCCCCGGAAGAACGTGCCACCCTCGTGGATCACCCCAAAAATCAGGAGATTTCCGGGGGCCCCGATGTCGTAAGAGGGGGGACGGCTCCCGCACCCGCTGCAAAAGGTGAAGAAGCAGGCGCGGGCAGCAAAGTCGTGTCGCCGCTGCCGGGCGTGATCATCGAAGTGTGCGTCGGTCCCGGCGAAGTGGTCAAGAAAGGCCAGCGCATTGCGGTGATCGAGGCCATGAAGATGGAAAACGACATTCTCGCCGAAACCACAGGCCGCGTTGCCGAAGTATTCGTAAAGAAGGGCGACTCCGTACTGGAGGGCGCCGACATTGCAAGCATAGCATAAACTCAAGCGGATGGATATAGTCGAAAGCCTCAGCCAATTCTGGTCGTTCACCGGATTCGCCAATGCAACCTGGCAGCACCTGGTGATGATAGTCCTGGGTATCGGCTTCGTTTACCTGGGAATCAAGAAACATTGGGAGCCCCTGCTCCTCGTGCCCATCGGCTTCGGCATGGTAATCGGCAACATTCCCGTGCTGGCCGGCCTGCAGGTAAGCATCTACGAGCAGAACTCGGTGCTCAACATCCTGTACCAGGGCGTTCGCATGGGCTGGTATCCTCCCCTCATTTTCCTGGGCATAGGCGCGATGACCGACTTCAGCGCGCTCATCTCCCAGCCGCGCCTCGTGCTCATAGGCGCGGCCGCCCAGATAGGCATCTTCGGGGCGTTCCTGCTCGCACTCTGGATGGGCTTCACGCCCAACGAGGCGGGAGCCATCGGCATAATCGGCGGGGCCGACGGGCCTACCGCCATCTTCCTGAGCGGAAAACTCGCGCCCGAGCTCATGGGCGCAATCGCCGTTTCGGCATACTCCTACATGGCCCTGGTGCCGGTTATCCAGAAGCCCATAATGCTTCTGCTCACCTCGAAGAAAGAGCGCCTCATCCGCATGGAGAAACCCCGCGTGGTGAGCCGCAAGGAAAAGATAGTCTTTCCTATCGTGGGATTCATCTGCACGGCGTTCATAGTGCCGTCCGGCCTGCCGCTGCTGGGCATGCTGTTCTTCGGCAACCTGCTTAAGGAAAGCGGCGTCACGAGGCGTCTGGCAGAAACCGCGCGCGGACCGCTCATCGACGTGGTGACCACGCTCATCGGCCTTACCGTGGGTGCCTCCACCCAGGCGGATGTGTTCCTCAACGCCCGAAGCATCAAGATTTTCGGCCTCGGCCTGCTGTCGTTCGTAATCGCCACCTTCTGCGGAGTGATGTTCGTCAAGTTCATGAACCTCTTCTGCCGCGAAGGCCGCAAGATCAACCCGCTCATCGGCAACGCCGGAGTGAGTGCGGTGCCCGACAGCGCCCGCGTGAGCGAAACCGTAGGCCTCGAAGCCGATCCGGGCAACCACCTCCTGATGCACGCCATGGCCCCCAACGTGGCCGGCGTCATCGGCAGTGCGGTTGCAGCAGGTCTCCTGCTCGGATTCCTGGGATAATAAAAACAATAAAATATTTTCTATGCAGAACAAATTGCAGGAACTTACCGAGAAACTCTACAACGAGGGTCTCGCAAAAGGCAAGGAAGAAGGCGAACTGATTCTCAGCCAGGCAAAGAAAGAAGCTGCAGACACCATTGAGAAGGCAAAGACCGAGGCCGCAGCCATCGTCGCGAAAGCGGAGAAAGATGCGCAGGCGCTTCGCTCCAAGGCAGAATCCGACATCCGGATGGCATCCGCCCAGAGCCTCCAGGCCACTAAAAAGGACATCGAGAACCTGGTGGTGGCAAAGCTTTCCGGCGAAAAGGTCGCCGCAGCGCTGGCGGACGTGAACTTCTTAAAGGAGATTATCCGCAGCGTGGCGGAAAAGTTCGACGCCTCGCAGGGAATCGCGCTCGAACTGCCCGAAAAGCTCCGCGCAGAGCTTGAACCATGGGTGAACGGCGAGCTCGCAAAGGCCCTCAAGGGCGGTCTCAAGGCCGGTTTCTCCAAGAAGATTGCCGGAGGATTCACAATCGCTCCCGCCGACGGAGGCTGGTTCGTGAGCTTCACGCAGGAGAGCTTCGACGCGCTCATCGCGGAGTATCTGCGTCCCGTAACAAAGAAACTGCTCTTCGGTGAATAATTACGAGTACATAATCGCAAGCCTGCCGGTGCTGGCGCAAGGCGACGGTTCCAAGCCGGACGCCGCGGCCCTGCTGGAGGAGATCCGCGCGCAGCTCTCCGAAAAAGACTGCGCCACGCTGGATTTGCTGCTGGAAGGCTTCGATTCCTCGAAACTCGACGCTGCGTTCTACCGGAAGGCGGCCGCGAGCCACAGCCGGTTCGTGCGCGAGTTCTTTGCGTTCGACCTGGAGCTGCGCAACGCCAAGGTGCGCTGGCTCAACCGCAGCCTGGGCAGGGATCCCGAGCTGGACACCCTCACCCTCGGCGAAGAGCCCGGCGAATTTGCCGAGGCGGCCGAAGCGGAGGCTGTGCTCGAAACCGGCGACATCCTGGGGCGCGAGAAAGGCCTGGACGGCCTGATGTGGAAGAAGGCGGAGGAGATATGCCTGATGGAGGTGCTCTCGTTCGACCTTATCCTCTCGTTCGCGGCAAAGCTGATGATTGTGGACAGATGGCTCAGGCTCGACGAGCAGACCGGACGCGCACTGTTCCGCAGGCTGCTCGCAGAGATTAAAGAAACAAAAACAAAAGACAATATATGATTACGACAGGTAAGGTAACAGGGATAGTATCCAACCTCGTTACCGTGCAGGTGGACGGGCCGGTGGCCGAGAACGAACTCTGCCACATTTTCCTGAACGGACGCGCGCTGCTCGCCGAGGTCATCAAGGTTAACGGCGACAGGGCATCCGTGCAGGTGTTCGAAAGCACCCGCGGACTGCGCGGCGGCGACAGGGTGGAGTTCCTGGGCAGGATGCTCGAGGCCACTCTGGGTCCCGGACTGCTCTCCAGCGTGTATGACGGCCTGCAGAACGACCTCACCACCATGAAGGAAGTGTTCCTGCAGCGCGGCGAATACACCGACCCGCTCGACCGCGAAAAGCTCTGGGATTTCACTCCCATCGCAAAGCCCGGCGACAAGGTTGCCGCGGCCGACTGGCTGGGAGAGGTAAAGGAAGGCTGGCTGCCCCACAAGATTATGGTGCCGTTCAACTTCAAGGGCGAGTACACCGTAAAGGAAGTCGCCCCCGCAGGGCAGTATAACGTGGACCACGTGATTGCGGTGCTGGAAGATGCCGAAGGCTCCCCCGTCGACGTGACCATGACGCAGAAGTGGCCGGTAAAGGTGGCCGTCAAGTGCTACCGCGAAAAACCCCGTCCGCAGAAGATCATGGAGACGGGCCTCCGCGTGATAGACAGCTTCAACCCCATCGCAGAAGGCGGCACGGGCTTCATCCCCGGGCCTTTCGGCTGCGGCAAGACCGTGCTTCAGCACGCCATCGCCAAGCAGGGCGAGGCCGACGTGATAGTGATGGCAGCCTGCGGCGAACGCGCCAACGAGGTGGTGGAAATCTTCACCGAGTTCCCCGAACTGGTCGACCCTCACACCGGGCGCAAGCTTATGGAGCGCACCACCATCATCTGCAACACCTCCAACATGCCGGTGGCAGCCCGTGAGGCTTCCGTCTACACCGCGATGACCATCTGCGAATACTACAGGGCGATGGGCCTGAGGTGCCTGCTGCTGGCCGACTCGACTTCGCGCTGGGCACAGGCGCTCAGGGAGATGTCCAACCGCATGGAGGAACTCCCGGGCGCAGACGCCTTCCCCGTGGACCTCTCCGCCATCATCTCCAACTTCTACTCGCGCGCAGGCATGGTGGTGCTGAACAACGGGCAGACGGGCGCAGTCACCTTCATAGGCACGGTCTCCCCTGCCGGAGGCAACCTCAAGGAACCCGTTACCGAGAGCACAAAGAAGGCCGCGCGCTGCTTCTACGCCCTCGAGCAGAACCGCGCCGACCAGAAGCGCTACCCCGCCATCAACCCGATAGATTCCTATTCCAAATATCTGGAGTATCCCGAGATTATCGATTATCTCGAGAAGACCGTGGAGAAAGGCTGGGTGGACAAAGTGCTCAAGGCAAGGACCCTGGTGCGCCGCGGCCGCGAAATGGCCGACCAGATCAACATCCTGGGCGACGACGGCGTGCCGATGAGCTACCACGAGACCTTCTGGAAGAGCGAGCTGCTCGACTTCGCCTTCCTGCAGCAGGACGGCTTCGACCCCATCGACTGCCTCTGCCCCATCGAGCGCCAGAAGTTCATGCTGGACCTCATCCTGGATATCTGCGACAGGCATTTCGAGTTCGACGACTACGAGAAGTGCCGCGAATTCTTCAAGAAGATGATAAACCTGCTCAAGCAGATGAACTACAACGAGTTCAAGGGCGAGGAGTTCAATAAGTATCACAAAGCACTGGAGGAGATGTTATGATAGCTTTCCAGAAGATATACACCAAGCTCGAGGCCATTACCAAGGCTACGGTCTCGCTCCACGCGCAAGGCGTGTCGAACGACGAGCTCGCCACGGTCGAAGGACGCCTGGCGCAGGTAGTTAAAACCCGCGGAGACCTTGTTACGCTGCAGGTTTTCGCAGGAACCGAAGGCATCCCCACCAATGCGGAGGTATGCTTCCACGGCGCGCCCCCTACTCTCAGGGTGAGCGAGCAGCTTTCCGGGCGATTCTTCAACGCCTATGGCGAAGCCATCGACGGCGGCCCCGAGGTGGAAGGCGAAGTGCGCGAGGTGGGCGGCCCGTCCGTCAACCCCTACAAGCGCCGCCAGCCCTCGGAGCTCATCCCCACCGGCATTGCCGGCATCGACCTCAACAACACCCTGGTCTCGGGCCAGAAGATTCCTTTCTTCGCCGACCCCGACCAGCCTTACAACCAGGTGATGGCGGATGTGGCGCTCCGCGCCGATGTGGACAAGATCATCCTCGGCGGAATGGGCCTGAGCAACGACGACTATCTCTTCTTCCGCCACGCGTTCGAGAACGCCGGTGCGCTGGACAAGATAGTCTCCTTTGTGAACACCACCGAGGAGCCCCCTGTGGAGAGGCTTCTCATCCCCGATATGGCGCTTGCGGCAGCCGAATACTTTGCAGTGGACAAGAACGAGAAGGTGCTGGTGCTGCTCACCGACATGACGCTTTATGCGGATGCGCTTTCCATAGTGAGCAACCGTATGGACCAGATTCCTTCCAAGGACTCGATGCCGGGTTCGCTCTATTCCGATCTTGCAAAGATTTACGAGAAGGCCGTGCAGCTGCCTACCGGCGGTTCCATCACGATTATTGCGGTGACCACGCTTAACGACGGCGACATCACCCACGCCATCCCGGACAACACCGGATACATTACCGAGGGACAGCTGTTCCTGCGTGCCGATACGGATACCGGCAAGGTTATAGTGGACCCGTTCCGCTCGCTCAGCCGCCTCAAGCAGCTGGTGCAGGGCAAGAAAACCCGCGAGGACCACAGCCAGGTTATGAACGCCGGCGTGCGCCTGTATGCCGACGCCCAGAACGCCAAGACCAAGCTGGAGAACGGCTTCGACCTGAGCGACTACGACCTGCGCTGCCTCGACTACGCCAAGGATTATGCGGTACGCCTGCTCAGCATCGACGTGAACATAAAGATCGAGGAGATGCTGGATACGGCCTGGGAGCTGTTTGCTAAGTACTTCAAGCCGGAGGAGACCGGGATAAAGCAGGCTCTTATTGACAAATACGGTAAATGGCAATAAAGTTCCAATATAACAAGACGTCGCTGACGAACCTCGGGAAGCAGCTCAAGGTGCGCCGGAACGCCCTGCCTACGCTCAAGAACAAGGAATCGGCGCTGCGTGCAAGCGTGCTCGAGGCCAAGCGCGAGAGCGAAAGGCTGGCCGCGGAGCTGGAAAAGGCGATGCAGGGCTACGACTATCTTGCAGCCCTTTGGAACGAATTCGAACCGGGCCTCATACGCATAGCGGACATAGAGCTGCGCACCGTCAAGGTGGCGGGCGTAAAGTGCCCGCAGCTGGACGGCGTCAGATACGAACTGCTGCCGTTCAACGCCTTTGCAAAGCCGGCCTGGTATGCCGACGGCGTGCGCATCCTCCAGGAGCTCACCCGCCTTGGGCTGGAGAGCGAGGTTTACGAGCAGAAGCGCCGCATCCTCGACTTCCAGCGCAAGAAGACCACCCAGAAGGTGAATCTGTACGAGAAGGTGCAGATTCCGGGGTATCAGGAGGCCATCCGCAAGATCAAGCGCTATATGGAGGACGAGGAAAACCTGAGCAAGGCCGCCAGCAAGATAGTCAAGACCCGCCACGAGGCGGAAGAGGAGGAGGCCCTATGATAGACAGGATGAGCAAATATTCCTTCGTGCTTCTTTCCTCGGGCAAAGAAGAATTTCTGCGCGACGTGCAGGCGCTCGGGCTGGTGGACATCACCCGCAGCGAAAAAGCCCTTGACGAGCGCAGCTCCAGGCTTCTCGGCAGCATCGCGGAGCAGAAAAAGCTCATCGGCGAGATAGAGGCCTGCAGCGACGACACGCTCAAGCTCTACCGCGAAAGCCTCGCCGCCCTCCGCAAGGAGGAAGCTGCCCAGAGTGTATGGGGCAGCTGGGACGCGGGCAAACTCGCATCGACGGGCATCTCCCTGCACTTCTACATGACGGCGGCAAAGCTCTACGACCCGCTCTGGGAGGAATCCTGGGCCATTCAGAAAGTGGCCGGGGACAGGCAGAGCGTCTGGTTTGTGATTGCAGGCAGCAACGAGGGCTTCCCGCTGAAGGAACTCCCCGCTCCCCTGCGCCCGCTGGACGAGCTCAGGAAAGATATCCGCGACCTCCAGGCCACCCTGGACAGGTATGCGGCTTCGCTCGAAGCACGGAAGGCCGAGCTTCCGGGCCTCAGGGACACCCTTACCGCCACCGAGGAGGAGCTGGGGCTCGCCTTTGCGTCGGCGTCGGCCGGTACCGCCGCCGAGAACACGCTCACGCTGTTCGAAGGCTTCGCCCCGCAGGAAAACGACGAGGCGCTCGCGGCGGAATTCGACAAACTGCCTGTCGTATGGTTCCGCGAGAAGGCCACCGTGGAGGACAACCCGCCCATCCGGCTCAGGAACAACCGTTTCGTGCGGATGTTCGAGGTTATTACCGACATGTACGGCCGCCCGGACTACAACGAGTTCGACCCCACGCCTTACATTTCCATTTTCTTCCTGCTCTTCTTTGCAATGTGCATGGGAGATGCGGGATACGGCCTTGTTCTCGCGGTGCTGGGCATCGTGCTGCGCAGGAAGGAGGGCCTCTCGGACATCGCTCCGCTGGTTACAACCCTCGGCATAGGCACATTCGCGGCCGGCATAGTGATGCACACCTTCTTCGGGGTGGACATCTCGGCGCTCGGCTGGATACCCGGCTGGCTCAAGGCGGTTATGATTACCGGCACCATCGGCGGGTTCGAGGCCCAGATGGTGATTGCTCTGGGAGTGGGTATTGTGCACCTGAGCCTCGCAATGATACTCAAAACCATCTACGCCACCCGCAACCGCGGATTCCTGGGCTCGCTCGGAATCTGGGGATGGACCCTGCTGATAGTGGGAGGCGTGGCGGTCGGCGCGGCTTCGCTTGCCGGAGTGATCGACGGAGAGCTCACCAAATGGATAATAATAGCGCTCGGCATTCTGTCGGGCCTTGGGATATTCCTGCTCAACGACATCCACCGCAACCCGCTCGCCAATATAGGCGCCGGGCTCTGGGAAACCTATAACACCGTTACAGGCCTGCTGGGCGATGTACTCAGCTACCTGCGCCTGTACGCCCTCGGCCTCGCCGGAAGCATGCTCGGCAAGGCATTCAACGACATTGCGTCCATGCCCCTGGGTGACGGTTCGTCGCCTGTCGGCTGGTTCGCCTTCCTATTAATAATAATAGTAGGGCACGCGCTCAATATTGCGATGTGCTGCCTCGGCGCCTTCGTGCACCCGCTGCGACTCAACTTCCTGGAGTTCTTCAAGAACGCCGGTTACGACGGAAAGGGCCGCAACTACAACCCAATCAAAAAAACAATCAATAATAATTAACAGTTATGAACGAAATTCTCGGTTATCTTGGTCTCGGACTTATGCTCGGCCTGTCCGGTATCGGCAGCGCTTACGGCACGACCATTGCCGGCAATGCCGCCGAGGGCGCCCTCAAGAAGGCTCCCGAAAAATCCACCAGTTACATGATTCTGTCCGCACTGCCCGCAACCCAGGGCATCTACGGCTTCGTGGGCTTCTTCATGTGGCTGCTCGTGTTCAAATTCGATTTCGCCGCCAACGGTCCCCTACTCTTCGGCATGGGCCTGGCGATGGGACTCGTCTGCCTGTTCTCGGCAATCCGCCAGGGCCAGGTGTGCGCAAACGGCATCATCGGTATCAGCCAGGGACACGACGTCCAGACCAATACCTTCATCTACGCCGCCCTTCCGGAATTCTATGCAATTCTGGGACTTGCCGGCGTGCTGATGCTCGCTCTGCTTTAGAAATCAGGCCTTGAAGGCCTCGATCAGATGCAAAGCCTCCCCTCCGAGGGAGGTTTTTGCGTTTATATGCTCGCGCAGGCTCTGCACGAACGGGTCGTTTTCGAAGGAGGTGCCGCGCACCTGCTCGAAGTCCGCCTGGCGGGTACTCTCGCCGCCATCGGCGCCGAAGCTGGTCATCATGCTCAGCGAGAACTCCTTGTGGGCATCCTCGATGAGGATGTTGTCCATGCGCACGACCGCCTTGAGCCAGCGGTCCACAAGGCCCTTCAGGCATGCCTTATCGGCCTCCAGGAGGTCGATTCCGTACCAGCTCTTGAAGGTCTCGAATGCCCAGGTCCACTCGTACTCGTAGTAGTTGTCGAACATCTCGTGGAAGCGGGCGTTGATTGCGGCCACATCCTTGATTGCGCCGCTCTCGATATCGTCCATAAGAGCCTTTACTTCGCTCTTGGGAGCGAGCAGACCGGCGAGATCCACCCATTTGCCCGAACCCTTGGGAGTGGACGGGGCAAGCGCTTCGCGGATGCTTGTAATGCCCTTTGCAGAAGCCTTCTGCAGCCTGGAAACAAGGGAATTGCCGAGGAACTTGTCGAGGGCCATGCTGTACATCTCCAGGCCCTTGAGAAGCGAAGAACGTTTGATTTTACCGCTCTGATAGGAATAGATTTCGGAAGTCTCACCGGAAGTGCGCTGCAGGTTATGCAGAATCTCGGTGCCTGCAATCATCTTCTGCACGGTGTAGGGGCTGAGAAGGTTGTAGTTGATGCAGTCTATCTTGTCGGGGTCCTTGCGGGCGTCGCGCTTGGGCCATTTGCGTGCGTCGCGCTGCGTGCCTACGCTGCGCAGGTTGGCTCCCGGCATTATCATAGTGGTGCTCTGCTGCTCGATGAGGTAGCTGAACGGCAGGTCGGAGGTGTCCTGATGGCTGTCGTGCCTTCCCATCACAAGGCTGAACGCTCCTACCTTGGCGGGCCAGAGGATGTAGGAATCGGACGAAGTCTTCGCTCCCCTCTCCATGATACCCTGATGGATGGGACCGAGCTTGTACATATGGTTGCTCTGGTTCGAGCCCGAGCCTGCGTTCATAAACGAGAACATACCCGCGATGAGCAGGGTGCTCTTGTGGTGCGTGACGGTGAAGGGGCCGGCGAAGATTGCGCAGGCTTCGCCGTTCTCGCCCTGGCAGTTGCTGAAGAAGAGCGAGTCGGAAGCCGAGTAGTTGTGGCCGAGCTTGACGGCCTGGCCGATGAAGCAGCGCGAGAAGGTTACGCCGTCCTCGACGCTGGAGCCGCTGCAGATAACGAAGTCGTCGCCGATGACGCCCACGCCGATATGCACCGGCGCGGCGGCGTTGGAGTTGATGCTGCCGTTCTTGAGGCGCGAAGTGCCCTCGATCTTGCAGTTGTCCCCTATCTTGACGTTCTTGATGTAGCCCGCGTCCGCGATGATGACGTTGTTGCCGATCTTGCCAACCGAGGAACGCACCCCGGCGCAGTAGTCCAGGATCATCTCGCGCAGCTTGGCAATCGCCACGCTGCGATGACGCCAGAGCGCCATCACATAGGCCTGCTGGGCGGACAGACGGTCGTAAATCATGACCTCACGGCCGCCGGTCTCGTTCATGACGGCGGCCTCCACCCCGTTGCCGAAGGTGCTTTCGCCGTCCGTCAGGATGATATCCACATTCTCGATAAAGCAGCCGTCGCCGATTTCGTAGTTGGCGATATAGTTGTTGACGTTCTCGATGCAGCAGTTGTCGCCGATCGTAACGTTGTGCAGCGTCGCGTGGAAGAGTCCGGAGTGCTTTGCCATGCCGCCTGGGAGCTTGAAGTCCTTCTCGAAGACGCCGAGGCGCACTTCGCCGGAGAACCTTGTTCCGGCAACGTGTTCGGGGGTGAAGCCCTCTTTTACCATTACGCTGTTCCAGTCCGCCGCCTGGCAGTACTGCGATTCGAGCATAGCGATTTCCGCTGCAGTGAGATGTCTGTAGTTCATATTCTGGGTATCTTTAATTTCATTCCGGGCCGGATGAAGGCACTGCTGAGATTGTTGTATTCGCTTATCTTCGCGGCGCTTACACCCGGGTAGAGTTTTGCGATGTTATACAGGTTGTCGCCCTCCTTTACTATGTACACCGTGTAGGAATTGTCCCTGGGAGCCTGTGCGGGAGGCGTGGTTTTCTGGGTATTGAGCAGCTGGGCCGCCCTGTGGGAGTAGAGTTTCGGGCCTTCGGCCTTTACGAAGGCAGAGGTCCATTCCTGCGGAACCATAAGTATGCATGGGCCCTCGTTGCCGGGCACTATATCCCTGATATACTGTGGGTTGACTTCGCGAAGAGTATTAACGGGAATGCCCGCCACCTCGTGAATCTGGCGGAAGTGCAGGTTCTGCTTTATCTCGAAGGTATCCACCGCAACCGGCAGGGCCGCAGGCACGGGCACTATGCCGTATTCGCTGTGCCAGCGGATTGCGTACATCGCGCCGATGTAGGCGGGCACGTAGCCGCGGGTTTCCCTGGGCAGATAGGGGTAGATGTCCCAGAACCGGCGGCTTCCCGCCCTCTGGATGGCCTTTCGCACATTGCCCGAGCCGCAGTTGTAGGCGCAGATTGCCAGCACCCAGTCGCCGAGTTCCTTGTACGAGTCGCGCAGGCAGCGCGCCGCGGCGTCGCTCGACTTAACCACGTCCAGGCGCTCGTCTTCGTAGGAGCTTATCTTGAGCCCGTAGCGTTTTGCGGTGGGATAGATGAACTGCCAGAGGCCCTTGGCACCGGCGGGAGAAACCGCCAGCGGGTCAAGCTTGGACTCCACCACCGGCAGGTACTTGAGCTCCAGCGGCAGGCCGTAGCGGTCCAGCGCCTCTTCGAAGATGGGCATGTAGTATTCCGCGAGCCCGAGGATGCGCCCCATCGAGAGGGGCGTAGCGTGGGCGTAGAGGATTATGTTGTTGCGAACGGTTGCGTTGTAGGGAATGGAGATGAAGGAGTTCATTTCCTTCAGCCGCCGGATGATGACTGTGTCCGAGAGCTGGTCGCTCACCGCAAGGCTGTCGGGAGTCGCCGCCGCCCCTCTGCAGGGCATCAGCAGGAGCCCCGTAAGAAGTGCAAGAGCGGAAACAAAACCTTTCATCGTCAGAACCTGAATCCGAAACGTACCCCCAGGGCCGAAGCCGAAGGATTATATGCAAAATCCGTCTCCGGCATAATCAGTGCCGGCTCAACGCTCATGGCGATGTCGTCGCTGATGTTGAAGTCGTGCATGTATGCAAAAACGTTGGCGTCGATTATCTGCAGCAGATAGAACCCCGCGAAGGACAGCACCGAATAGTCGCGGTAGCGCCTGTAGACATTGCGGTAGTAAAGCGCGGTGGAAGCGGCGATGGGGCCGCTGTAGCTGCCGTCGGTGGCGGTGGCTTCGCGGTAGATGCGCCGGAAGCGCTTGTAGTTGGTGCGGTTAAGGAAGAAGAAATGGGCCGAGCCCATCAGGCCGCCTATATAAATGGGCACCTTCCAGGCCTCGCCATTGTAAATCTGGCCCAGGCCGGGCACCAGGATGGAGTAAATGGTAGCCTTGCCGGGATGCGGATAATCGTCGGGCTTGTAGCAAACGATCTCATCCATCAGCATCGCCCAGTAAGTCACCCCGGCTGCTGCAAAGCAGTACTTCGCAAGGTCCTTGCGGCCGTTGTTGCGGCACCAGTATCCGGCTCCGATTCCGCCGCCTATGCCGCCGTATACCAGGGGCAGCTTCCAGTAGTCGCGGTTGTATATCTGCCCTGTTCCCGGCATTACCATCGAACCGGCGAACATGGTGCCTATCTTGATCTCGTGCTTATGGAACACTCCCCCGAAGAAGTCCTTGAAAGAGAACATAGTGTCGGTGGAGTCCTTGGTTGCCGTAGAGGGATCGTCGTCGTTGTACTGCTGCTGGAAGGCTTCCTGCTTGAACTGCGCAAAAAGCTCGCCCCCCGACAGAGTCAGGGAGAAGGCAAGCAACAGTATGATACGGCGCAATTTCATCAGATACCCGCCTCGTCAAGTGCTTTCAGGAAAGACTGCACCTCCTCGTCGGAGCTGAAGTGGATGGTCATGGTCCCTTTGCCTGAAGCGCTGCGTCGGAGCGAAATGTCGTCCGCAAAGAACTTGCCGATATGGCTGAGCACCCTGTAGTAGTCCTGGGGCAGCTCCTGCGCCTCGGGGGCCTTACGGGGTTTGGATTCGGGCTTGAGGCCCTCCTTGATAAGTTCTTCGAGCTGGCGCACGGAAAGGTCCTTCTTGATTACCACATCGCAGAGCTGCTCCTGCAGGGCGGGATCCTCGACACCGAGCAGCACCTTGGCGTGTCCCACGCTCAGAAGCCCGACCTTGAGGTCGTGCTGAACCTTGACGGGGAGCTTGAGCAGGCGCAGGGTGTTGGTGACCGATGTGCGCTTCTTGCCCACGCGGTCCGCCATCACCTCCTGGGTGAGGTTGCACTCGTCGATGAGCCGCTGGTAGGAAAGCGCGGTCTCGATGGGGTCGAGGTTCTCGCGCTGGATATTCTCCACGAGGGCCATCTCCAGCATCCCCTGATCGTCGGTCTGACGCACGTAGGCGGGAATTTCGCTCATGCCTATCTTGCAGCATGCCTTGAAGCGGCGTTCGCCGCTGATAATCTGGAAGCGGCCGTCCACCGTCTTGCGAACGGTGATTGGCTGGATAAGACCCAGGGTGCGGATGGATGCGGCGAGTTCGTCGAGCGCCTCGCCGTCGAAGCTCATTCGCGGCTGGAAGGGGTTGGAGAGCACTTTCTCCACAGGGATCCTGAGTACGTCGGAACCGTCCTGGCGGGGACGCGCGCCGACCACCTCCTTGTTCACATATCCGACGGGCTTGCGGAGCTGGTCCGCCCCGACGTTTTCGCCGAGCAGGGCGCTGAGGCCCCTGCCGAGTCTCGGGTTGTCTTTATTCATGCTGCTGTCCGTTATGCTCCAGCACTTCCTTTGCGAGATTCAGGTAATTGTTCGCTCCCGTGCTGACGATGTCGTATAGAATGATGGGTTTGCCGTGGCTGGGCGCCTCGCTGAGGCGGATGTTGCGCTGGATTATGGTGCGGAAGACCATATCGCCGAAGTGTTCGCGGAGCTCCCCTACCACCTGTGCGTGCACCTTGGTGCGGCCGTCGAACATGGTCACTATGAAGCCCTCGATGGTGAGGTTCGGGTTCACGCCGCCCTGCACCAGACGGATTGTCTGCAGCAGTTTGCCAAGGCCCTCCAGTGCAAAGAATTCAGGCTGCACCGGGATAATCACGGAATCTGCCGCCGCGAGGCAGTTGACGGTGATGAGCCCGAGCGAAGGCGAGCAGTCGAGTATAATGTAGTCGTAATTGTCCCTTATCGGGGCGAGCGCCTTACGCAGGATCAGTTCCCTCTCCTCCGCCTCCAGCAGTTCGATTTCCGCGCCCACCAGGTCGATGGTCGAAGGAATCATGTGCAGGTTGTCGAGTTCCGTCTGTATGAGGGCGTCCTCTGCGCTTATCTGGCCGAGCATCAGCTCATACAGGGTACGCTCCTCCTTGTTGTCCGGCGAGAAATTAAGCCCGGATGTGGTGTTCGCCTGCGGATCGGCGTCTATCACCAGCACCTTCTTCTCCAGAACCGCCAGCGACGCCGAAAGGTTAATCGCGGTGGTGGTCTTCCCCACTCCGCCCTTCTGGTTTGCTATTGCTATTACTTTTCCCATGCTCGCCAATTATCATACAGTTACTTCGTAATCTTGCAAATATACGATATATTTCTCAATAATCTTCTTGATTAAATTCAGATGAAACAATCTTGAGAATATCGTCTTTGGGCAGGAGGTATTGATATTCCGAAACGCCGATTGGCTTTCCTATATCTTGAAGGGCGACTTCCACATCCAGATTGTCTTTCCCGGCACAGAGGATCAGCCCAATCGACGGTTCTTCATCAGGCGCTTTCTCTATTTTATCCAGAAGTGTAAGGTAAAAATTCATTTTTCCTACATATTCCGGAATAAACTCGCCGACCTTAAGATCTATTGCAATCATACGATGAAGACCCCTGTGAAAGAAGAGCATATCGACCTTGTATTCTTTGCCGTTAAAAGGTATGATGTGCTGATTCCCGATAAATGTGAATCCCTTGCCGAGTTCAAGAATAAAGTTCGTAATCTTATTTACCAGTCTGCGTTCCAGCTTTATCTCTTTCATCTGCTCGGTTACGCCGAGGAAGCCAAGATTATAGCGGCTGCGAAACACCTCGTTTGCATACTCGGCTACAGGTTCTGGCAGCGTCTGGGAGAAGTTGTTTGATGGTGCCGAAGCAATAAGGTTTTCATAGTAATTGCCCTTGATTGCGTTGAGCAACATATCTTGCGACCAGCCCTTGGAAACGACTTCATTTGCATAGAACGCAACCTGTTCATCTGGCAAATTCTTATTCATTATCAATAAGTTATGCCTCCAAGGCAAAACTGCTACGCTGCGTAGCAGTTTTGGATCCACATCAGAATAGCGCACATAAAAGAGCTTCATATTCCATAGATTTCTAGGGGAGGTCCCCAGGTCCGGATAGCGCAGCTTTAGATCTATAGATAGTCGTTTTATAACCCCACTGCCGTGAGAACTTTCCAACTTCCTTTCATAGAGCAGTCGCCCCAGGCTCCAATAAGCCATAGATACGGTTTTATTAACCTGTAGGGCCACCGAGGACCGTGCCTGGTCCAAAACTGCGACAGCCTGTCGCAGTAATTCAGAATATTCGAACTCTCCGAATACCGTTTGGGTAACATCTGTATTTGCCATAAACTGTTTTGTTTAAAAAATTCATGGCAGCAATAGTATGTCAATTATTTGGGATTTCCCAGCAAAATAAAGAAACCTATCTAAACTTTTTATGTTTTCGTAGGTGTTAAATTTTATTTTAATGCGGATAAGATTTCTTTTATAGCCAGTTCCGACAGTTTGAACACCGCCCATCCTAAAAGGATGCCGACAGCCAGGCCTACGAGAACGTCACCGAGAAAATGTTTGCCGACATATATGCGACTGATGCTTACGCCAAGCACGTAGAAGGCGAAGAACCAGTCAAGCACCCTATAGCGAGGCTTTGGACCGTCATTGCCGGCCTTTATTTCGTCATTGCCGGCACCGACCGGCAATCTCTTCACAATGCAAAGCACCGTCGTTGCCAGCGCCGCCGTCGTTGCCGCGTGCGCCGAGAAGAAGCCGTACTTGCTGCCCTTCCGTTCCAGAATCTTGAGCCCGTGCTCCACCATCCAGTCGTCCCAGCATGGCCTGAAGCGTTTTGCGCTGTATTTCACTAGATTACCCAGCTGATCCGCCGCGACCACCGCAAGGGCAACCGCAACCAGCACCAGGAGTGTCTTTTTCCATCCAAGTTGCTTCCAGAGATACCAGAGAAGCAGAATATATGCAGGAATCCACACAAACCGATTGCTAAGCACCGGCATCAGCGCATCGGTAAAGCCGCAGCTGAAGTTGTTGATGGCCAGCGTGGCGTGCTTGTCCGCCATCTCCAGTACAGTCCAGACGCTCATTGCAGGGCCCTCCAGAGCATGTCTATCAGTTCCTTGAGGCCCTCGCGGGTAAGGGACGAGATGAATATGTGCGGCAGGTCCCTGGGCAGCGTGGCCTCTATTTCCTTCTCAAGCGAAGCGTCAATTATATCGCACTTGGTGATTGCCAGCAGGCGCTTCTTAACCAGAAGCTCTGGATTGTAGAGCCGCAGCTCGTTAAGCAGGGTTTCATAGGTCGCCGCAATGTCGTCTTCCTCAACCGAAATCATGAAGAGCAGCACCGAGTTGCGCTCGATGTGGCGCAGGAACCGGTCGCCTATGCCGCGGCCCTCGTGGGCGCCCTCGATTATGCCCGGGATGTCCGCCACCACGAACGACTGGTCGTCGTAGTAGCGCACTATGCCCAGGTTGGGTTCAAGCGTGGTGAAGGCGTAATTCGCTATCTTCGGCTTTGCCGAGGTGATGACGGAGAGCAGCGTGGACTTGCCCGCGTTCGGGAGGCCCACCAGGCCCACATCTGCCAGCAGCTTGAGCTCCAGGATGAACCATCCGTCCTCGCCTTCCTCGCCCGGCTGGGCAAAGCGCGGCGTCTGCAGGGTGGCCGTCTTGAAATTGTCGTTGCCGAGGCCCCCGCGTCCGCCTTTGCAGAGGATGCGTTCCTCCCCCGCTTCCACCAGTTCGAAGATTATCTCGCCGGTGTCGGCATCGCGCACCACCGTTCCCGGAGGGACATCGAGGTAGATATCCTCCCCGTCGGCGCCGTGCCTCAGGGCCGCGCCGCCCTTCTCGCCGTCGCCCGCCTTCACAAACTTGCGGTACTTGAGGTGGATGAGCGTCCAGAACTGGGCGTTTGCCCGCAGGATTACGTGGCCGCCGCGCCCGCCGTCACCCCCGTCAGGGCCTCCCTTGGGCACATATTTCGCCCTCAGCAGATGGGTGCTCCCCGCTCCGCCGTGTCCCGATTCGCAGTGAATGCGCACGTAGTCTATGAAGTTGCTCTCGGCCATATCAATCGCTCTGCATACAAAAGTATGCAAAGATAGCGATTCTTTTCGAGATACGTAGATTTGTGATAATTTTGCAATTTTGTAAAATATATTTTATAAATTTGTAAAATGAATTTTTGAAAAATGCATTACGAAAGACAACACTTAGCTATACTAAAGAGCCGTATGGCCGAACCCCGCAGGCGGATGCAAATCATAATGGGGCCCCGTCAGGTGGGCAAATCCACCCTCGTTTATCAGTTCTGCGACGGCATAGACACTCCCTACGACTACTTCTCTGCCGACGGGGTCAACCGCTTCGATACCACATGGATTCCCAACCATTGGCAGGAAGCCCGGATGAGAATGGATCTCCGCGAGGATGAGGAGCATATCCTAATCATAGACGAAGTTCAAAAAATTGACGGCTGGAGTGAGCAGGTAAAGAAAGAATGGGATGAGGATACCAGAAAGAAACGCAACCTGAAAGTCATTCTCCTGGGCTCTTCCCGCGTGCTCCTTCAGAAAGGACTGAATGAATCTCTCGAAGGCCGTTTTGAGCCCATCAAAATGGGTTATTGGGAGTGGAACGAAATGAGGGACGCCTTTGGCTTCACCATGCAACAGTATATCTACTTTGGCGGTTTCCCCGGCCTGGCACCAGACATTCACGACGAAGACAGATGGCGCAATCTGATGGAAGACACCATCATTACGCCCATACTTACCCGAGATATTCTCGAAATCGAGGAAATCCGCAATCCTGCCCTTCTTCGTCAGGTATTTGAGCTTGCCTGCATCGAGTCCGGCAGAGAACTCTCTCTTACAAAAATGCAGGGAACCATGAACAGCGGCACTGTTCCCACCATCAAAAACTACCTTAATGTCCTGGATCAGACCATGACGGTGAAGCCTTTACAGAAATATGCGCCATCCGTCATCAAGGAAAAGAACTCCGTTCCCAAGATGCAGGTGTACAACAGCGCCTTCCGCAATCGCTACGGTCGGTTCACCTTCGCAGAAGCCGTTACCAGTCCCACAGAGTGGGGGCATCAGGTGGAATCCGCAGTAGGAGCTCACCTTGCCAACCGCTCGCAACTGGACGGCTATGAGCTTCTGTACTGGCGTGACGAGCATAAAAAGGAGTGCGATTATGTTCTGGAGAAGGGGCAGGCGCTGGTAGCAATCGAAGTCAAAAGCAGCAGCGCCGATGACACCTGCGGCTTCGAAAAGTTCAAGAAACTCTATGCCGAGCACATTACCGCCGCTTTCATCGTTGGCCCGGAAGGCCTTCCGCTGGAAGATTTTTTCGGTCTGGACATCAAGAAATTGTTCAGAAAGAAGTAAATCGCTTTTTGTGTATATTTGCAAGTAACATAAGTATCAGATATGAAAAAGATTATACTGCTTGCCGCCCTGCTGCTGCCGGTTGCGTTGTTTTCCTGCAAGAAGGACCATCATGCCTCCAATCCGTACAAGGGCAAAGAGTGCGTAACGCTCGACGTAACGAACATCGGCCCGGTGGGCGCGACGTTCAACGGTTATTTCGACCCGAAGCAATCCTCCCACTGGATTGGGTACTATTTTCTTGTGGGCTTCGACAAAGCTGGTTGCGACATAGACTCCCTGATCAATGGCAAAGAACACAAACCTTTCGGTGCTTACGATGTATTGCCCCCGGAGGGAGCGGTGCAGGTGATCCTTCCTTCCAACCACAAATTGAAGCGGACTGCCGGCCTGCCTTTCAGCGATACCACCTACTTCGTACGCGCTTTGATGTATTGCGTAGACACTGTGCTCCAAAAAGAATGGTTCATCCAGGCGGACAACATCAAGAGTTTCAGCACGAAAACCCTGAACATGAAGACAGTTACAAAGGATGCCTCCGACATCTCATACTTTACTGCCGTTCTCAACGGTCAGGTGGAAACCAATGCCGGGAAGGATGCCTCTATCGAAACCCAATTCATTTTGGGTCTCGGGAACGCCAGTCTGGATAAACTCCTGGTCGAAGGTATCAGTACCGACTGGAAAGAACTCGATCCGAATGGAGACTTTTCTTTCTCCGACAGCCTCAAAATCACATCTCTTGAATCTTCTACCACCTACAGCTACGTTGCTTGCGTACGATTGGGTGACGAGATCTACTACGGCGAAGTCAAAAGTTTTACTACGGCGGATTACAACCCTGTCGTAACCGCCCTGCCCGCGGAGGCCGGCCCAGTGAAAGCCAAACTTAAAGGCAGCATCTCACCGAGCTACGAAGGCGCCAGTCAAAGTAGGGCCTGGTTCCTGCTTGGAGCGGAAGGATCCACTCTGGAATCGCTCCTGACAAGCGGCACCAGACTCGACGCTTACATCAATAATGACAACACCACCTTCGAGACCACCACTCCCCTCCTGGAGATGTCGAAGACCTACTGCTTCGCGGCCTGCGTCAGGGTAAACGGGAAAGAAACATACAGCCCGGTAGCGACCTTTACAACAACCACGCGTACCGTACCTGCCGACGCAGTGGAAATGGGCCTCAGCGTATTATGGTCCAAAAAGAATATCGGAGCAGACTCGCCTGGCGGATACGGCGGGCACTACGCCTGGGGAGAGATTGAGACCAAAGCCAATTACGAAAGAAACACCTATAAGTGGAATGGTAGTACAGAAGGTGGAAGTTATTCTTTCACCAAGTACAACTCCTCCGAAGTGTGGGGCCCTGTTGTGGACAATAAATACCGGCTGGATCCTGAAGACGACGCTGCGACTGCAGTACTCGGCGCTCCCTGGCGCATGCCCACTTCGGGAGAATGGCAGGAGCTCATCGACTATTGCGACTGGGAGAAGAAAGTAGTCGACGGGCATCATGGATACCAGATAACCAGCCGCATAACCGGACAGAGCATCTTCCTCGTATCGGTAGGATATCGCTCGGGTGACGACTACCTGTCCTCATCCCTTTATTATTTTGCCGCAAACAGGCCGGACGGGTTTGTCTGCTACGCCATTACCGACAATAACGGTGTTGTGGAGGTTGCAAATTTCTGGCGCCACTGCGGCACCAACATCCGTGCTGTGAGGGAGTAAGGCAGTCAGAATTCAACACCTAAGCTGCATTTCATCCAGGTCTTGCCGCTATATGGATTGGTCACATAAGAGATACCGACTGGCAAAGTAAGTTTACCAAGGATAATACGGCGCGAATAACTGAATTCCATATGCACCACGGCGAAATCTTTTGTGTAGGAGGTGTACATCCCCTTGCCGATGCTGGAACCACAAATAAGGGCGACCTGCCCACCGCTGGAAAGCTTTCTGTATACTTCCGCCTCGAAAAAAGAAGAAAAAGTCGGGCGTCCGAGACTGCCGTCTGATTGCGGCATCCAGTCGCCATGAACAAAAGTAAACCACCTCAACGAGAAAGGCAGGGTAGTTGGTTCATAGCAAATAATCGCCTCCTGGATATGGTTGGTGGTGCCTTTTTTAAAATTGAAATAGTTTTCTTTTTCAGTGTAGGAAGCATACCGCGCAAAATAGTCTGCCACATGGAAGGAGAAGGGACCTGCAGAATAACATAAATCGACATCGACTTCCTTGTAGCTACTATCAAAGGCCAAAAACGCAAACGGCTGGAAGGTAACTCTCCCCCATTTGGCACTTACCTGCGGATAAGCGTGTGCTCCGCATACATAGTCTCCACGCCACAAGTATGCGGAAACTGTCTCTATACTACCGGAAATATCAAAATCCGACGCAGTAAGCCACTGCGAGATGAATAGTGCTAATGGAACAAGAAGTAGTCTTCGCAAGTTCATAATCATTTATACCATGTTGCAGGAATAACCCTTTCTCCGGATGCTTTTCGTGCCGCCAGCTGTGCCTCATAAAGCGATAGTCCGGATGCCGTAGCGCCATAATAGGTTCCTGATGTAACGTGAGCAGTGTTGGAGCCACCTTCGCCCGGATCCGGCACCCACTCGCCTTGAGGCCGGTCATTCAGGTACTGCCCGTTCACACTCACTGACGAGAGCACTTTTTGTCCGATACAACCTATGCAATAGTTCCTCCCGGAAGAGTGCTTCCCTTCTGCCTTCCAGGGACTCTGGCAAACGAACTTCGGAGCCTCGCAATTCCAGAAAACCACACAGGACCCCTGCCAGCCATGAGAAGCGCCTGTGCCGATATAATCACAGTCTTCTACTGACACTTGTCTGGAATCTTGTTTCAAACAATCATAGAGTATGCCTGTCGCCCAAAAACAGTGGGGTGCAGTCTCGTTTTTACAGTCTGTAGCACGGCAGTTCACAAAGGCAAGAGGACCGGGAGCTTTATCTGTGGTTACGAACGAGTGCCTGTCCTTATCTGCAGAGCTGTAAATAATAATTGAAAAATGTACCAGGAAAATAATTGAAAAGTGTACCACTTTGATTGGCAAGAATGTTTCTTTGCAGCAAAGGAAACAAGAGCCTAAAAATGATCAAAATGGTAGACAAACAATCAATCATCTTCC
>JAFZWD010000015.1 GCA_017617495.1 Bacteroidales bacterium | reverse complement strand
GCCTTAACATGCGCTCGCAGATGTACGCCAAGAGCCAGCCGCTGCCCTTCGTAATCAGCAATATCAAGCGTCTGGAGATAATCATGTCGCCCGAGGGAGACGAGCGTCGCCGCAAGTGCATGGAGATTACCCACGCGCTGCAGAAGGGCTTCCGCGAGCAGGGATTCGACATCGGCGAAGCCGAGGCATGCGTCACGCCTATCCACATAGACGGCGGCGGCATAGCCCAGGCCACCAAGATTGCCAAGGACCTGCGTGAGAACTACAAGATCTTCTGCTCGATGGTAATCTATCCCGTCATCCCCAAGGGCATGATCATCTTCCGCATAGTGTCTACGGCCGCCCATACCATGGAGGACGTGAACTACACGCTCAATGCCTTCAAGGAAATCAAGGCCAAGCTCGACGCCGGCCTTTACGACGGCGACGACATCGCGGCTATGAAGATTGACTAAGCGTCATGCCTAAAGACTACTTTGTAAACAAGGTCATAATCGTCACCGGCGCCTCCTCCGGCATCGGTCTGGCATCCGCCAGGCTCTTCGGAAGCCTGGGCGCAAAGGTGGTGATGGCCGCCCGCAGGCTCGACAAGCTCCAGGAACTCGCCGCTTCGGTGGCACCTGAGGACAGGGTGCTCTGCGTAAAGTGCGACGTGAGCGACGAGCAGGACTGCAAGGCCCTGGTTGCCGCCGCCGTGGAGCGCTTCGGCGGCATCGACATACTGGTGAACAACGCCGGCCTGTCCATGCGCGCGATGTTCAGGGACCTCGACCTCAAGGTTATCCACTCCCTCATGGACGTGAACTTCTGGGGCACGGTCAACTGCACCAAGTACGCCCTGCCTTATCTGCTCGAACGCAAGGGGCAGGTCGTGGGCGTGATAAGTATCGCCGGCTACTCGGCGCTTCCCGCCCGCACGGGCTACTCGTCGTCGAAATACGCAATCCGCGGCTTCCTCGACACGCTCCGCATCGAGCACCTGAAGGACGGCCTGGGAGTGCTTGTGTTCGCCCCCGGCTACACCTCGTCCAACGTACGCAACGCGGCCCTTACGGCCGACGGCAGCGCGCAGGGGGAGACTCCTCTGGACGAAGGCAAGCTGATGAGCGCCGAGGAGTGCGCGAAGCATCTCGCCAAAGGCCTTGCCAGACGCAGGTCGCAGGTAATCCTCACCGGCCTCGGCCGGGCTACGGTATGGGCCCACAGGCTCTTCCCGAGGCTTACCGACCGCCTTACCTATAACTTTATTGCAAAAGAAGCCAACAGCCCCTTCAAGTAATGTCAGGAAAAAGAACATTCCGGGTAGTGCTGCCCCTGCTTGCCGTAACTGCGGTATTCCTGTTCGTGATGCCGCGGACGGCAAAGCTCACATACGAATACAAGCGCGGCCTGCCCTGGAAATACGAGACGCTCATCGCCCCCTTCGATTTCCCCATTCTCAAGACCGAGGACCAGATGACGGAGGAGCGCATCCAGCGTAACACCGCCGCCGTGCCCTACTACCGCTACAGCGAAGAAACCGCTTCCGAGAGCCTGCGGGCCGTTACAGAGGCGGACTTCGGCGAGCACAAGTACATGAAGGGCGAGATAATCACCGATGTCCGCAGCCTGCTCACGCACGGCATCATGGCCGACGACCGCAGCGGCGGCGAACTCGACGACGCCCTGCTCAGCGGCGACATGGTGTATGTGCAGAGGGGCAAGAGGGTGAAGACCGAGCCCGCTTCGGAGATTTACACGCTCTCCGAAGCCAAGGCCAAGCTGCAGAAGGATCTGGCCGAAATCTTTACGGACGAGCAGGTGGATTCCCTCCTGCGTGCCTGGGGAGTATACGACGCGCTGGTGCCCAATATGATATTCGACCGCCAGGCCACCCAGCTGCTGCAGTCCGAGTCCACCGCCGAGATTTCGCCCACCCTGGGCTACGTGCGTGCGGGTCAGACCATCGTGTCGCAGGACGAGGTTGTAACCGCCGAGACCGCACAGGTGCTGGATTCCTTCGAAAAGGAATACGAGTCCAACCTCGGAATCGCCGGCACCGGCGTGCTGCACTGGATCGGCAACGCGGGCATCGCGCTGCTGCTGGTGCTGCTGTTCTTCTTCGCGCTCAATTTTTCGGCTCCGGAAATAATCTCCAGCTCCAACAGGTTCCTGTATATCCTGCTGATATTCACCGTGTTTACGGTGGTTTCCATAACGGTTCCGCGCAATGCGCCCAACCTTATCTATATGGTGCCGTTCGTGCTCTGCGCCCAGATGCTGGAGGTCTTCTTCGACCGCAGGCTGGTGGTGGGAGTATACTCGGTGAGCATCCTGCCCCTGCTGCTTTACGCCGAGCCGGCCGTGCCCATCTTCCTCATCTTCGAATGCGGAGGAGTGGTGTCGGTGGCTTTCTTCCGCTACTTCCGCAGGGGATGGCGGCAGTTCATCGGCGCCCTGGTAACCTTCGCGGTGATGAGCGTGGTGTACCTGTGCCTGCGCTCGGTCGACCTCATCGGAGGCAACATCCCCCGCGTGCTCGTGGGGCTTCTTATATCCTCGGTTCTCTGCGTGTCGGGTTACCCGCTGGTATACCTCTTCGAGAGAATCTTCAACCTCGTGTCGCACATCCGCCTGTCGGAGCTCTGCGACACTTCGGGCAGCCTCCTGCGCTCGCTTGAGCAGAAAGCCCCCGGCTCCTTCCAGCACTCGCTCCAGGTCATGAACATGGCCGACGCGGTGGCGGGCGCCGTGGGCGCGGACGTGCTCCTGGTCCGCGCAGGCGCCCTCTATCACGACATCGGCAAGATGCAGAACCCGCTCTGCTTCGTGGAGAACGAGTCCATGCTTCTGACCGAAGACCAGCAGCGCTACCACAGCGAGCTCTCGCCGCTGCAGAGCGCCCAGGAAATCATCCGCCACGTCACCGAAGGCGCGGAACTTGCGCACAGGCACCATCTGCCGCAGGTGATCACCGACTTCATCCTTTCGCACCACGGCACTTCGCGGATGGAATACTTCTACGACAAATACCTCAAAGAGGGCGGCGACCCGGCAGGGGAGGACAGCTTCCGCTATCCCGGCTTCCGGCCGCGCACCCGCGAACAGGTTATAATAATGCTCTGCGACAGCATCGAGGCGGCATCGCGCACGCTCAAGGACTACTCCCGCGAATCCTTCAGCGCGTTTGTCGACAGGATTGTCGAGGGCAAATTCGAGGACGGACAGATTTCGGACGCCGACATCTCCGTAAAGGACCTCGAGAAGGTGCGTCGGGCGCTCAAAGATTATCTTGCGCAGATGTACCATGAAAGAATCGCTTATCCAAAACGTATAAAGAAATAGAAAGTAGTTATGAATTTTGAGAAGAAACAGATCGATGCTCTGAACATTGAGCTTACCCTCGACATCAAGAAGGAAGATTATGCAGAGAAAGTAAGAAAGGCCCTGGCCGCACGCAAGCGTACGGCTGAATTCAAGGGATTCCGCAAGGGAATGGTGCCCGAGAGCCTTATCCGCCGCGTATACGGCGACCAGATACTTGCAGAGGCCGTCAACGAGTGCATCTCGGCCGGACTCCAGCAGTTTATCGAGGAGAACAAGCTCAATGTGCTCGGCGAGCCTCTCGCAAGCGAGCATCAGCCCGAGGTGGAGTGGAAGGACGGCAACGACTTCAGCTTCATCTTCGACATAGCGCTCTATCCCGAGGTAAAGGTGGAGGCGGGCAAGGCCGACAGCTTCAACCGCTACGAGATCAGCGCCTCCGCAAAGGAGAAGAAGGGCATGGTGGAGAACCTCAAGAAGTTCTACGCCGAGAAGAAGGAGGAAAAGGCCGACGCCGACGTGGAGAAAGAGGTGGACGAGCGTCTGGAAGGCCAGTACAAGCAGGAGGCCGAATGGCAGCTCACCAAGGACATCCGCGACCACTTCGTCAAGAAGGCGGACATCGCCCTGCCCGAAGCGTTCCTCAAGCGCTGGCTCTTCGAGGCCAACGGCGGCAAGGTGAGCAAGGAGGATATCGAGAAGGATTTCGAAGGCTTCCTGGCGGACTTCCGCTGGCAGCTCGTGCGCGGCGCCTTCATGAAGGCCTGGGACTATAAGATCGAGCAGAAGGACATCGAGGAGGAGGCACATAACTTCGTGCACTACCAGTACGCCATGTACGGCATGTCCGAACTGCCCCACGAACTCGTGGACAATGCCGTCAAGGGCATGCTCGAGGACCGCAAGCAGGTGGAACGCCTTGCCGAGCAGGTGGAGGACCGCAAGGTCATCAGCCGCCTTAAGGACGAGGTTACCATCAAGGCGAAGAAGATTACATCGGAGAAATTCCGCGAACTTAAATAATTATATGAAGACAGAATTCGAAAAGTTTGCTGCGTCGGAAGGCGTCCGCCCCATGACCTTGCACCGCTATGGTCAGTATTACGGTTACATGAACCCCAGCATCATCGAGGAGCGCAAGCTCAACCTTGTAGCGATGGATGTGTTTTCGCGTTTAATGCAGGACAGGATTATCTTTCTTGGGGCTCCTATCGATGACGACGTGGCCAACATAGTGCAGGCGCAGCTGCTTTTCCTCGCGTCCACCGACCAGGGCGTTTCGGATATCTCCATTTATCTGAACACCCCCGGAGGAGTGGTTTCGGCCGGCCTCGGCATCTACGACACCATGCAGATTATCGAGCCCGACGTGGCCACCATCTGCACAGGTCAGGCTGCATCCATGGGTGCCGTGCTGCTCTGCGCGGGCACCAAGGGCAAACGTTCGGTGCTGGAACACTCACGCGTGATGATTCATCAGCCTCTGGGAGGCGCCCAGGGCCAGACTTCGGACATTCTCATCGCCGCAAAGGAGATTGAGAAGTGCCGCACCGAGCTCTACCGCATCATCGCAAAGCATAGCGGCCAGCCCTTCGACAAGGTCTTCGCCGACGGCGACAGGGACTTCTGGATGGATGCCAAGGAAGCCGTGGCGTACGGCATGGTGGACAAGATTCTGACGGGAAAGAAGAAATAATGGCAAAGAAATCTTCCAATCTTCCCAAACCGAAGCAGATAAAGGCCTTCCTGGACCAGTATGTGATTGGCCAGGACCGTGCCAAAAAGCTGCTTTCGGTGGCGGTATACAACCATTACAAGCGCATTATGCACAATGTGCTGGGCAAGGTGGACGACGGGGTGGAGCTGGAGAAATCCAATATCCTGCTCGTCGGGCCTACCGGCACCGGCAAAACCCTGCTCGCCAAGACCATCGCCAAGATGATCCAGGTGCCGTTCACCATCGTGGACGCTACCGTGCTCACCGAGGCGGGTTATGTGGGCGAGGACGTGGAGAGCATCCTTTCGCGCCTGCTTCAGGAGGCCGACTACGATGCCGAGAACGCCGAACTGGGGATAGTCTTCATCGACGAGATTGACAAGATTTCCCGCAAGAGCGACAATCCTTCCATTACCCGCGACGTGGCCGGAGAGGGTGTTCAGCAGGCGTTGTTGAAGCTTCTTGAGGGTTCCGTGGTGAATGTGCCGCCCCAGGGAGGACGCAAGCATCCCGAGCAGGAGTTCGTGCACATCAATACCGAGAATATCCTGTTTATCTGCGGGGGAGCGTTCGAGGGAATCGAGCGCATCATCGCCCAGCGGATGAACACGCAGGTGATAGGTTTCGGCTCCGGCGAGAAGCAGAAGATTGATAAGGACAACCTGCTGCGCTACGTGGAGGCCCAGGACCTGCGCAAGTACGGCCTGATTCCCGAAATCGTCGGCCGACTGCCGGTTGTGATGAACCTCGACCAGCTCGACCGAAAGGCCCTCAAGCGTATCCTCACCGAGCCTAAGAACGCCATTCTGCGCCAGTATGAGAAGCTTTTCGAACTCGACGGCATCAAGCTCGAGATCGAGCCCAAAGTGCTGGATATCATCGTGGATACGGCCATTTCCGAGAAGCTCGGCGCCCGCGGCCTTCGCGCCATCTGCGAACGCATCATGAACGACGCCATGTACGAGGCGCCCTCCTCCCGCAGCAAAACCTTCCGCCTCACCGCAGCCTACGCAAAACAAAAACTGGCGAATTGATCGCCAGTTTTTTTATCCTTGCCGACCCTCACCGTCATTGTTGCACATATCCGTCATTGCCGACCCGCCCCGTCATTGCCGACCCGATCGGCAATCTCTTATCCCGGGCCTCTGTCCCCACCTTATCCTGATTATACCTTGAGGTGCTGTCCACCTCCATTTTTTTACGAGGTCGACAGCATTTTAGGCCTTTTTTGCTGTCCACCTCCAAAATTTTGCGAGGTGGACGACACCCGCGTCGGGGAGCAGGCGGCACATTTCCCGCCTGACGCCGACGTCCGAACTGTAGTCGCTGCGTAAATGCTAAGTTGTTGGTTTATAGTAACTTATTAAAAATCTCCTCCGAAAAATCAAGAGGAGATTTTGCGTATTTTATTGATATGCAGGAAGTTAGCGATTACGCACTCAAAACGCCCAACTCTTTTCCAACCTTGATAAATGCCGCAATCGCGCGGTCCAGATGCTCGCGCGTGTGGCCGGCGGAAATCTGCACGCGGATGCGGGCCTGGCCCTTCGGCACCACGGGATAGTAGAAACCAGTGACGAATATGCCCTCCTGGGCGATGCGGGTGGCGAACTTCTGGCTCAGAGGCGCGTCGTAGAGCATCACGGCGAGGATTGCGCTCTGCGTGGGCTTGCAGTCGAAGCCGGCGGCCAGCATCTTCTCGCGGAAGTAGCGCACGTTCTCCTGCTGGCGGTTGTGCAGTTCGTTGCTCTCGGAAAGAATCTTGAAGGTCTCGATGCCCGCGGCGCAGATCATCGGCGGCAGGCTGTTGCTGAACAGGTACGGGCGCGAGCGCTGGCGAAGCATCTCGATAATCTCCTTGCGGCCGGTGGTGAATCCGCCCACCGCGCCTCCGAAGCTCTTGCCGAGGGTGCCCGTGTGGATGTCGATGCGGCCGTAAAGGCCGAATTCTTCGGCTACGCCGCGGCCTGTCTTGCCCACCACGCCGGCCGAGTGGCTCTCGTCCACCATTACCAGCGCGTCGTACTTCTCGGCGAGGTCGCATATCTTGTCCATCGGCGCCACGTTGCCGTCCATGCTGAACACGCCGTCGGTCACTATGATGCGAAAACGCTGAGCCTGGGCCTCTTTGAGGCAGCGCTCGAGGTCTTCCATGTCGGCGTTGGCGTAACGGTAACGCACTGCCTTGCAAAGCCTTACGCCGTCTATTATGGAGGCGTGGTTCAGCGCGTCGGAGATAATGGCATCCTCCGGGCCGAGCAGGGGTTCGAACACGCCGCCATTGGCGTCGAAGCAGGCTGCGTAAAGAATCGTATCCTCGGTGTGGAAGAAATCCGACACCGCCTTCTCCAGCTGCTCGTGAATGTCGCTCTTGCCGCAGATGAAGCGCACCGAGCTCATCCCGTAGCCATGCTCGTCCATCGCCTTTTTGGCGGCCGCGATCAGGCGGGGATTGTCCGACAGGCCGAGGTAGTTGTTGGCGCAGAAGTTGAGCGCCGTGCTGCCGTCGGCAAGTTTTATTTCAGCCCCCTGGGGAGAGGTGATGGTGCGTTCGTGCTTGTAAAGGCCGGCTTCCTCTATGCTTTTGAGTTCGCCGCGCAGATAATCCTGGAATTTTCCGTACATAGTGCTATTGAGTGATTAACATTTACAACAAAAATAGTATTTTTGCGTTGATTTTGTAACCAATAGAGATGAAAAATATACTTGTCATAGGTGCTACCGGCCAGATTGGCTCGGAACTCACGATGACCCTCCGCAAGATTTACCATCAGGGAACGGTCGTAGCAGGCTACATTCCCGGCGCGGAGCCCAAGGGAGACCTGCTCGAGAGCGGCCCCAGCGAGATTGTGAACGTGGTTAACGCCCATCAGGTGGCCGAAGCCGTGGACAAGTATGACATCGACACCATCTACAACCTTGCGGCACTGCTTTCCGCAACCGCCGAGCGTCTGCCGCTCAAGGCCTGGGACATCCAGATGAACGGCCTGCTTAACATCCTCGAAGTCGCGCGTGAAAAGCACTGCGCGGTGTTCACCCCCAGCTCTATTGGTTCCTTCGGGCCCGATACGCCCCGCGACAATACCCCTCAGGACACCATCCAGAGGCCTACTTCGATGTACGGTGTCACCAAAGTCGCGACCGAACTGCTGTCGGATTACTACTTCCACAAATACGGCGTGGATACCCGCAGCGTCCGTTTCCCCGGACTCATCTCCTACAAGACTCTGCCCGGCGGCGGCACCACAGACTATGCCGTGGAGATCTACTACGCGGCCGTCAAGGGCGAAACCTTCATCTGCCCCATCGCCGAAGGCACCTATATGGACATGATGTACATGCCCGACGCGCTCAAGGCCGCAGTCAACATCATGGAGGCCGATCCGCGCTACCTCGTGCACCGCAATTCCTTCAATATCGCGAGCATGAGTTTCGACCCCGAAGAGGTCTACGAGGCTATCAAAAAGGAGATTCCCACTTTCAAGATGAAGTATCAGGTGGACCCTGTCCGCCAGGCCATCGCCGACTCATGGCCCAACAAGATGGACGACGTCTGCGCCCGCAAGGAATGGGGCTGGTCGCCGTCCTACAACCTCAAGAGCATGACCCGCGACATGATCAGGCACCTAAGGGTGAAGCTTGGAATTACAGAGGGGTAATCAAGACTGATTCTCAAGCGAAGCCTTAATCTTTAAGATTTCTTCCGGTTCCAGATCGGTGCACTCTGCGATAGTCTCCACTGGAATAGATTTCAATAGCATCTTCTTTGCTACCGATTCGATACCGCGGTTGAATGCGGCTTCGCTGGTTACCCGTATATAGTGCTTTGTTACCATATCTTGAACATATTCCTTCTGCTCCTCTCCTGAGAGGGTATCGATGCGCGCGTTGTCAACAACACTGTCGAATCCGAACAAATCCCCGGTCAGAGGCCTTACAAATGTAGACAAATTTTCAATAAGATAACTCCAACGTTCTGCGTTTGTCTCGGTTCGTTGCCATATTTTCTTCATTCGGGGCAATTCCAGAAAGAAATAATGAATTTTGTCCCCGTCGAACGGTTCCTGGATTTCGTGCTCGAGATTGTGATAATGGAAAAGGAACTTCCCGTCGGGAACGGGTTCGCTATGGTTGATGTCATAATCCGCGACGCACAGCACATACACCGGCTGCAAGAGATACTTCTCGTCCCCTCGCTTCACCTGGTTGTGGAGAATGGTGGAGCCATAGTAGAGGATGCGGTCGTCCATATCGGACTCCTCCAGCCTTTGCATCTCCACCAGAAACTGGTCTGAGCCGGACTTGCATCTCACGTCTAGGACTGAACGCTTATCCTTTTCTGAGCGTACCGGGATTTCATTGGGAAGATACTCAAGGTCGGTGATGCTGACAGGCAGCACGTCGTTAATGAACTTGATGAGGTTCTCCTTGATAGAGAAGAAATACTTGAACGCCCAATCCGAACGCAGGTCCAGGAACGGACCTGCCAGAATCTTCTCGACATACTGTCTTTTTTCGCTTTCGGAGATGTTTGCGCTTAGTGTAATGTCTTTCAGGACAGAATCAATGTCCTTGATCTTGAGTAACTGTTTTTTCTGTTGCATAGCCTGAAGTTTTTAAATCAGGCTGCAATACTATAACAATTTATCCGTATTGACTGGGTAAAACGTGGGGTAAAACAAAACTTTTTATGTTTTTGAATCAAGTTTTTTTTAACATCCTTGTTGAAACATTTTGTATATTTGTCGTTAAAGCTCCTAAAAGAGCCTGACATAGACAATTAGCGTTTGCATTTGCTTTGACCGCGTAGGAACGTAGGAACTTCTTTACAAGCAGAATCATTGCAAGTCGTAAACACCCGGTTAGACACCTTCATTGGTGTCCTGCGGGCGTGACTTGTATCTGCTTTGGTTTCCTACGACCACTACCGGACAAGCCCCGCCCGCGGTTTTTGTATGTGTAAGTGCTCAGCCAAGGCTGACAGGTCCACACTTACGCCATAATAACTAATAACGCATTTTATGGACCAAAGTGCGATCATAAATGGATTATGAGACGTTTGCTCCTTCTTGCGGTTTTACTTCTTACTGCCTCTTGCGGTGCCAGTGGCCCGAAACTGATCAACACTGCCACCTACAAAAGATTGGATGTCCAGCCGTTTGTCACCCCGGTGCAGGTTGACCTTGAAATTGCTCCACAGAAGGTCAGTCATTCTATGATGATAAAGATGGCCGTCGCTGCAGGTGGGGTCGACAACGTCATAGCAACAGCTGTCAAGGAAGCTCTTGATGCTAATGGCGACGCAGATGTGATGGTCGGCCTGCAGTATCAGCTCAAATATAATGCTATGGGCGAAATGGAGTCGATTACAGTCACCGGTTTCCCAGCAAAATATGTCAATTTCCGGAATGCGGAATCCCTTCCTCCTGTTCAGGCTGAAGAGTCAAACGATGAAAATGGTCGTGGAGGATTTCTTTCTTTCGGAAAAAAGAAATAATTGTTTAAAACAATGTTGAAGCGTATTTTATTGCTGGCAATCATCCTGTCGGCGACTGTTTCTTCTTTTGCCCAAAACCTGCGCACGGTGAAGGGCCGGGTCCTTAACCAAGGAGGCAGACCGGTGCCTGTGGCCGTGATCGTGCCAGAAGGAACAGAAATCAAGGCATCCCCGAATGAAGACGGATCCTTTGAAATTAAAGTTCCTTTTTCCTGCAGGTTTCTGACAGTCAGCGCTGACGCTTACGTCTCGCAAAGAATCGAAATTGACGGTTCATTCCTTTTTGTCACGTTGAAGGTAGATGTCAAGGCGGTCGAGGCGGCCGCCCGCGAAGCCGAAGCGAGGGCCAAAGCGGAAGCAGAGGCAAAAGCCAGGGCTGAAAAGGAAAGGATAGCGGCAGAAGCCGCCGCGAAGAAAGAAGCCGAAGCTAAGGCAAAAGCCGAGGCGGAAGCAAAAGCTAAAGCGGAGGAAAAAGCCAGGCTGGCAGCCGAGGAAGCCGAGCGTGAACGGATTGCGGAGGAAGAAGCAGCCCGCAAGGCCACAGAAGCGGAAAAGAAAGCAAAGATTGCCGCTGCAGTCAAGGCCGAAATCCAGGCAAAAGACGCAGAGTATGATTCCCGTTATAAAAACCACGGCATATCTCATTCCCTGACATTCAGTTATGCATACGAAATGGCTTCAGGGATTATCAGATATCGCTATTCCGGCATTCGCGAATACGGGAATCTTCATCCCATGGAAGTAGATTACACGCTTCGTTATAAACTAAACAGAAAACTGTCCCTTGGTATTGGCTCAGGATGTCTCTTCAACGCAAAGAGCACCGTGATAAAAGGAGATGAATTTGCGGAGTTTTACGGACCATTCGAAGAAAAAAGGCTTGATATCCCTGTCTTTGCAAGCATTCAGTATCATTTCGGTCGCAAAGGCCTGCGGCCTTTTGCCGGCTTATCCGGAGGTTACTATGTGTTGTCGGGCATCCAGAAGGCGGATGCCGGCCTGGGACTTGAGTGCCGTATGGGCCGTAGCGTTTCAGCAGATATCCAAGTAAAAATGGCAATAACGCCTTGGCCGGAGTTTAAGGATGGCCAAATAGCAACCTATACTGGTTTGCTAACCCCGGGAGTAAGTGTAGGATTAAACTTCTAAGAACAATGACTCTGTTTGACAAAGGGCTTATTACGATAGCGTCCGCGTTATCACTGATACTTCTGTCTTCTTGCGCTCAGGAAATCGTTGAACCCTCACAAAGAATTGAAGGAAAGTACGTTAAAGACGATGGCACCATGTTGGCGTCGGAGTATCTTGAGTTTAAAGACGGATCGGCATACTTGTATTCTTATGAAGGTCCAGACCTGACTTTTGCCGAGAATTGTTTCTGGGCAAGTAAATCTTCGGATTTCGAGAAGGTCTGGCGCAAAAACTACGAGATACGGAGCGGAAAACTGACAATCGGGCAAGAATATCTGGGCGAGGTTAAACTGGAAGAAGATGTCCTCAAGATTGACGGGTTGATATACTCAAGACTCGTCGGCATTAATAACGATTATTATTCCAGAATAACACTTGAAAAAGCGAACGAGTCATTCAGCTATAATGCCCAGGAGGTCAGGATTGGCATTCCTATAATCAATCCTTTGCCCAAAGGAGAATTGTCTGCAGAAATAGACAATCTGGTTTCGGCAGACTGGATTCAGGATCTTCACATCAAAGACACCACCATCGTATTCTCGCTGACGGAGACAAAAACGACCAGATCTGCTCAAATCCGCTTGTCATATACAAATGCAAGTTCGGTAGCTATGACAGTTTGGCAAGAACCAAAGACTTTTATTGTACTTGAGTCATTAGATTATAATGTTGATTATAAGCCACAGAAGGTAGTAGTGCCATATTCAATTGACAATCCCGTTGAAGGATCATCGCTGACTATTTCTACGGAATACGATTGGGTCAAGAATATCATCGTGGGTACCGATTCGTTTACGTTTGATATAGAAGAGAATAATTCCGGTGCCGACCGCACAGCAATAATAACTCTGTCGTATGCCGGCGCACGCGATGTGACGCTGGGTGTGTTCCAAAAATGGTCCGCTCCAGGCATAGTACTTTCGCCGACCTCCCAGACGATGGATTATCACGGTGGCACATTCCAGTTCGATGTCACTGTCAATAACCCTCGCGAGGGCATAACACTGTCATCCTCCAGCCTTGCCGACTGGATTACAATCACCAAGTATTCGGGTAATACCCTGACGTATAAGGTGCCTGAAAATAATTCTGGCAATAGCAGAACGGGCAAGATTCGTCTCACTTATGGCTCCTACTCAGCGGTATTCGAGATTCAGCAGTCCTGGGCATCTTCTCAGATCGTTTGCACTCCTGCATCTCAAAGCATCGATTATCGCGGTGGCAGTTGCCAGTTCGAGATTGCGGTAGAGAATCCCCGCGAAGGGGCATTCTTGTCATCAGCCAGTCTTGCAGACTGGATTTTAATCACGGGATATTCGGGTAATACTCTGTCATATAAAGTATCTGAGAATAACTCGAGATTATATAGGACAGGAAAGATAAAACTATCTTATGGTAATTACGCTGAGACCGAATTCTCCGTCAATCAAAGTGGGAAACCTGTTCAGAGTCTATCGTTAGACAAGACATCGCTTTCTCTTCATCCTGGAAATACGGAAACACTATCGGTGATTGTTGATCCTGGTGATGCAGTGTTGCAATGGTCATCAAGCAGTGCTTCGGTTGTTTCTGTTGACCAATATGGCAATGTGACTGCCAATGGAAACGGAAATGCCGTCATTACAGTGTCATCGACCGATGGCAGTGGAAAGAATGCCGCCTGTTCGGTAATGGTGACAACACTGGTGACAGCCATAACACTGAATAAGACCTCACTTAGTTTAGATGAAGGGGAGAGCGAATCGTTGATAGCCACCATTGCGCCATCGACTGCGAGCGACAAGAGTCTAGCCTGGAATTCTTCAGATGAGACAATAGCCGTAGTTGACAAGAATGGGAGGGTAACGTCGAAAACCATTGGTAAAACAACTATTACTGCAACTGCAAACGATGGTAGCGGAATCATGGCCTCATGCGCGGTCAGCGTATGTCCAATAGGATCAGTCGACCTTGGTTTAAGCGTTTATTGGGCTGCCTGCAACTTGAGTGAGAGTGGCTTTGTCAGTTCCCCTGAAGAGTATGGAGATTACTATGCCTGGGGAGAAACGGCGCCATATTACAGCAACCAGGACCCGCTAACCTGGAAAACCGACAAAACAGGCTACAACTGGGCATCCTACAGTTTATGCAAGGGCTCCTCGTATACACTGACCAGGTATAATATCAATGCATACTATGGTACTGTCGACAACAAGACAGAGTTCAAGGATTACAATTATGAGGATGATGCTGCAAGGCAGGTCCTCGGTGGCAAGTGGCGCATCCCCACAGATGCGGAATGGACTGAATTAAGAGGACAATGTACTTGGAAATGGACTACTAAGAACGGTGTGAACGGAAGATTGGTAACCAGTAAGATTAACGGAAACAAGATCTTCCTTCCCGCCGCTGGCTATCGGGGCGGTACCAGTCTCGATCGTGTGGGTTCCTGCGGATACTACTGGTCTTCTTCCCTCTATACGGGCAATCCGAATGACGCGTGGGACGTCTACTTCGATTCCGACGATGTCCACAGGACCTTCAACGGCTACCGTTACGGCGGGTTCTCGGTTCGTCCGGTCACAGAATAATGTCGGGCCAGGCGAAAGCCAGCCCGATACAATAACAAACGAATGTTTAACAATTTTGAAAAACAAGATTATGAAACCTGAAGTCATTTCTGGATTATTCTCAATCGGCGCAGCGTTAATCGCTTTTGCCGCCAGCCTAATTGCCGTTAGTATTAATAGTAAGAAGAATGAACGAACTGCTCAGATCAAGAAACTGAAAAAAGAAGTAGAAAGACTTGCGGATGCCGTTATATCCTACTCAAAACTTAATGATGCTATTATCGGAGAGTTGAAAGAGTGGACGGACGAGTACAAGAAGAACATTCGTGCAGATTTCTACTATAAGGTATTTGGTGATAACAACAAATCGTTAATGTCTGAGCGAGAGGCGCAGAGATATTTGGATGAACTCAAAGATTTAAAGGAAATACTATGAGAAGAATAACATTCCAAGGGTACACCTTTACACTTTATCCACTGGATGCGAAAAGAAATGTTCCTGTGATGGCCATCCCTGGTAAGCCACTTCATCGGTTTGGCTCTGGTCCATTTTGCGAATTCTCCTTACCTCAAGGTGTGGATAAGTGCAAGTACAAAAGAGGGTTATACATTTTTGTCGTAAATGGTGAAGTCCGATATCTTGGACGCTGTTTGACTACTTACAAACAGCGTTTGTCTGAGTATGGGCGAATATTGCCTTCAGACCGTTGCAAAAAGAATGGACAACCAACAAATTGCCATATTAATTCCGAACTCAATGCCGCTTTTAATGCAGAATCATATGTTGAAATCGGAATATGCCCTCTTGATTTCGAGGGTGTTGATGGAGATGCTATTATTGAAGCGGCCGAGCAGATTGTCTTGGATAAAATGAGAAAAGATAATCCTTATTGGAATCTTAGGTACTAATCAGCGACTTAGCCGCCACGGCCATGGGGCCTGGTGGGCACTTCTGCGCATTCTCGGAGTTGCCCTACAACCCCCTCAAATAGATATAATCCCGCTGGCCACCGTTGTACTCGATGGTGCAGCGGTCGACGTAGTTGCCGTTCTTGGTGACATCCATCTGCAGGACACCTTTGCAGCGGGCCCACCAGCCCTGGCGGCCGCCGCTGAAGAGGAGGTCGGGCTGGGTGTTGAACTCGGCCTTGTAGCTCTGGTCCTCGGTGCGGGTTGCGGTAAGTGTAACGTTCCAGGCGCAGTGGCCGCGGGAACGGCCGAGGGTGTCGTGCTGCTGCTTTGCGGTGATGGTGTAGTCGGTCTTGTAAGAGGCGGTGCGGTCGTCTGGGAATAAATAGCGGTTATTCCGCTTCATCTGCCAGGTGCTGTCCGCGGTCATGGTGATTTCCATGCCGGTAAGGCCGCGCTGGTCGTTCCTGAGCACCCACTTGGAGCCGACGGTGCGGATGGATGCCCCGGTCTTGGCGTAGCGGTTGTCGCTGGCCTGTCCGAGCGAATCGAGGTAGATGGCCTGCTCGAGTTCCAGGAGATTGTCCACTATAAGATACTCGGAAATCTGGCGCATATAAGCCTCTCCCGGCTCGCCTCCCTTGCTGTCGGAGCCCTTCCAGACATCGTTCATATCGTCTCTGCTGCAGGAAGATGCAGCGATGCTTGCAAGTGCAATCAATAAAAACTTCTTCATAGCGCTGACGTTTTAAAACCTGAGTCCGACTCCTAACTTGATCATGTTCATACGTGTGCCCAGCAACATCTCTGCAAAGCCGAAGACCACATCTCCGGCCCATTCCACGCCGGTCATATTTACATCGAACGCCGGCTTGAGGCCGAGCGAGGTATCGTCGTCGATTTTGCTCTGGCGAATTTCGGCCCCGGCATAGAGCGACGAATAAAACTTAAAGTGGGGAAGCTGCACCCAGTAAAATGCCGCCTTGCCCATCAGATAAGCGGAGCTGATTTTTTTGTCTCCTATCTTGGTGTCGGTGACCGGGTCGTACCGGCGGCCCCAGGCCCTGTTCCAGCTGAGATCGGCCCCGACGTATAAGAACTTCGCCGGATGCCAGTTGAACTCTGCCGTGAACGTAGGGGTTGAATCAATCTTATAATATGGTTCGTAGATATCTGCGAGCTTGTAGCTGCTTTTCCAGTACCCATCTCTCCAATCAGAGTTCCCGAACTCGGCATTGGGATAGAAATACAAGCCGTTAGGTCCGCCAATGCTCAGGCGCACGTCGAACTTCGGGTGCACAATCTTGTCCCTCCAGGACAACTCCTGTTCCTGCGCCATGGCGCTGAGGCCTGCGCAGAGGGCAATCAATAATAGAAACAGTCTTTTCATTACTTGGCAGGATAATACTTGTAAAACAGTGCAATGGATTCCATTCCGGCGAAGAACTGGCTCAGGAGATAGCTCTCGTTAGGGGAGTGGATAGTGTCGCGCTCGAGGCCGAAGCCCATCAGGAGCGGGTCGATGCCGAGGATCTTCTGCATTTCGGCCAGAACCGCGATGCTGCCGCCGCCGCGTGCAGGAACGGGCTCGATGCCGTAGACCTCGCCCATGGCGCGCGAAGCGGCCTTGTAGGCGTCGGAGCCGATGGGGATGAGGAAGCCGTCGCCGCCCTCGCATTCCTTAACCTCCACCTTGACATACGGGGGAGCGATGCGCTCGAAGTGCTCGCGGAAGAGCCGGGTAATCTCGCTGCTGCGCTGATTGGGGACCAGGCGCATGGAGATTTTTGCGTGCGCCTCGCTGGGCAGAACTGTCTTTGCGCCCTCGCCGGTATAGCCGCCCCAGATGCCGCAGACGTCCAGGCAGGGCCTGATGCCGGTGCGTTCCATGGTAGTGTAGCCGGTTTCGCCGCGCACCTCGCCGATCTTCAGGAAGGCCTTGTATTCCTCAAGGTCGAATGGCGCACGCGCCAGCTGGGCACGGTCCTCGGCGCTGAGTTCCACCACCTTGTCGTAGAAGCCGGGCACGGCCACGCGGTTGTCGGCATCGTGAAGCGAGGCAATCATCTCGCACAGGGTGTTGATAGGATTGGCCACCGCACCGCCGTAATGCCCGGAGTGCAGGTCCTTGTCGGGGCCGGTAACCTTGACCTCGAGATAGCTCAGGCCGCGCATGCCGCAGTTGATGGACGGCACCTTGTCGGAGATCATCGTGGTGTCGGACACCAGGCAGATGTCGGCGGCAAGCAGCTCCTTGTTTTCCTCCATCCACTTGGGCAGCGAGGGGCTGCCGATCTCCTCTTCGCCCTCGAAGATGAACTTGACGTTGTGCTTCAGCTGACCGCTGGAAAGCATATATTCAAAGGCTTTCAGGTGCATAAAGAGCTGGCCCTTGTCGTCGTTGGCGCCGCGGCACCAGATGGCCTCGGCCCCGGTTGCGGGGTCGGGCCCGATGACGGGCTCGAAGGGGTCGGTGCGCCACTTCTCCAGAGGCTCGGGCGGCTGCACGTCGTAGTGGCCGTAAACCAGCACTGTACGTGCAGAAGGGTCCACGGTCTTTCGGCCGAACACCACGGGGTTGCCGTCGGTGGGGAAGACCTGCGCCTCGTCGGCTCCGGCCTCCACCAGAAGCGCTGCCAGCCTTTCGGCGCAGCGGCGCATATCCTCCTTGTGGTCCGCCTTGGCGCTGATTGAGGGAATCCTCAGCAGGCTGAAGAGCTCGTCGAAGAAGCGCTCTTTGTTCTGTGCGATGTATTGCTTCATAGATATAAATCGAAATAGTCGGTTACTTTCTGCATAAGATGCACGCGCCAGCGCCCGAAGACATTGTGCTCGCTGCGCGGATAGGGGAAGTAGTCCAGCTGCACGCCCTTCTCGATGCATTCCTGCACAAAGCTCAGGCTGTGCTGCCACACCACGGTGTTGTCGATGGCGCCCTGGCAGATGAGAAGCTTTCCCTTAAGGTCGGAAGCCCTGCCCATGAGCGATGTCTTTGCAAAGCCCTCGGGATTGGTCTCAGGGGTGTCCATATAGCGCTCGCCGTACATCACCTCATACCATTTCCAGTCGATCACGGGGCCTCCGGCGACACCCACCTTGAATACTTCGGGATAGTTCACCATAAGGCTGATGGTCATGAACCCTCCGTAGCTCCATCCGTGCACTCCCACGCGCTCACGGTCTATCCAGGGCTGCTCCAGGAGCCGGTTTATACCCACCATCTGGTCGGCCATCTCGGCCTGTCCGCAGGCGCGGTTTATAGCCTTTTCGAAGGCTGCGCCCCGGTTGGAGGTGCCGCGGTTGTCCTGCACATACACAACATAACCGCGCTGGGCCATCAGCATCTCCCACATACGCACGCCGCCGAGCCAGGAATCCTTTACCATCTGCGAATGCGGCCCGCCGTACACATAAACTATCAGCGGATACTTCTTGGACGGGTCGAAGCCCAGGGGCTTGTAGAGCCTGTAATAATTGTCGAACTGCCCGTCTGCGGACCTCACCGTGCCGAACTCCATCTCACACTGAGCATATTCTGCCAGCGGATCCGGCGCCTCGAACAGCAGCTCGGAACTCTTGCCGTCGGTACTGCGCACCGCAATCTTGCGGGGCACGCCGTAGCTGCTCCAGTCGTCGAGGAAGCGGCTGCAGTCGGGGGAGAGCCGCACATTGTGCCACCCCTCCTCGAAAGTGAGCCTGCGGGGTTTGGTAAAGCGGGCCTTGGCCACGCTCTTATACTTGTTCAGACTGATGCTGAACAGATGATTCTGCACGGGAGATACCTCCGAAGAAGTATAGAAAACCCGGCTGCCGTCGTTACCCAGATAGGCGATTTCGGCCGTAGCGGTAGGCAGCACGACCACCGTGCCCAGCGTGTCGCAAAGGTAGAGATTATGGTAGCCGTGGCGGTTGTCGGTGCGGTAGATGAAGTCGTAGCGTCCCTTGACGAAATAAAGCGGATCCTGAGGCTCCACCCAGGCGTCGTTGTGCTCGGTGAGGATTGTGCGCACGAAACGTCCGTCGCGCGCGCGATACATATTAAGGTGCATGTCGTGCTGCGAGCGGTCCAGCACCTGAACGAAGATATTGCGGTCGTCGGGCCCCCAGGTGATGCCGCAGAGGTAGCGGTCGTCGCCGAATTCCTCCGGCACAATGCTGCAGAGAATGTTGCCCAGCGTATCGCAGATGCAGAGCGAGAGCTTCTCGGAGGCCATGCCGTTCATGGGGTAGCGGATGGCCTTGAGGCTGCCCGTGCGGGTGCTGATGTCCAGCAACGGGAACTCGTTCACCGCGCTCTCGTCCTTGCGGTAAACCGCCAGCAGATCGCCCTTGTGCGACGGGAAAACTCCCTGGCGGATGCCGAACTCGTTGCGCGAGACAACCTCGCCGTAGGCTATCCCGGGGCCTTCCGGCTGCGGCAGCCTGTACACTCTGGCTGCCGGCTTCTTCGCCGGACCCGGCACAAGCGTTGCGTCGCCCTCCCAGTGCCAGGCCTTGGCGGCGGGGTAGGCGCTCCGGCCGAACACGGCCTTCTCCATAGTGAGCATCTGTCCGCCGGGGTTATTCTCCGGAAGGACCGCAATCACCTGAAGCAGGCATCCTATAAGCGCAGAAAGCATCATATCTACAAAGATAGGAAAAAATAAAGGACCGCAACCTTGTCGCAGTCCTTTAATAACCTTGTGCCGAAGAAATTACTTCTTGCGGGCCTTGTATCTCTGGTAGAACATATCAACGCGTCCGGCGGTGTCGACGATCTTGGTCTTGCCGGTGTAGAAGGGATGCGAAGTGTTGGAAATTTCAACCTTCACAAGCGGATATTCAACACCCTCGATGGTTATCGTCTCCTTGGTGGTGGCGCAGCTGCGGGTGATGAACACATCTTCGTTGGACATATCCTTGAAAGCTACAAGTCGGTAGGTTTCGGGATGTATACCTTTTTTCATTGCAATGAGTTTAAAAAGTGGTAGTGGGTAGGAGAATCGAACTCCTATTGCGAGATTGAGAATCTCGAGTACTAACCGTTATACGAACCCACCGTCGGTTTTGGGACTGCAAAGATAGAGAAAAAATCGTCACTACCAAATATTTTTGAGCATATTTAGTATATTTGTACCGATATGGCACTGATTAAATCCATTTCCGGCATCCGCGGTACGATAGGCGGACCGGCAGGCGAGGGCCTGACTCCCATCGACATCGTAAAATTCACATACGCATACTGCGCAAAACTCCGCGAACGCAAGGCTCCTTTCGGGCCCAGATATAAAGTGGTCGTAGGCCGCGACGCCCGCCTCAGCGGCGAGATGGTCGAGCAGCTCGTGTGCGGCACCATAGTGTCCTGCGGCATCGACGTGGTAAAATGCGGCTTCGCATCCACCCCGACCACCGAGCTGGCGGTTCGCTTCGCCGGGGCCGACGGCGGCATAATCCTCACCGCATCGCACAACCCCCGCCAGTGGAACGCCCTCAAGCTCCTTAACGAGCACGGCGAATTTCTCACTGCGGAGCAGGGACAGGCCATCCTGGACTGCGCCGACAGCGGTGACTTCGACTTTGCGCCCGTGGACGAACTCGGCCATATTACCGAGCACGACTTCACCGACGAGCATCTGGACTCCGTCCTCGCCCTCGAGGCAGTGGATGCGGATGCCGTGCGCAAGGCCCACTTCAAGGTGGTCGTGGACGCGGTCAACTCGGTCGGCGGCATCATTATGCCCCGCCTTCTTGAGCGCCTGGGCGTCGAGTGCATCAAGCTCAACTGCGAGCCTACCGGCGATTTCGCCCATAATCCCGAACCCCTTCCCGCCAACCTCAGGGACCTTTCCGAGGCGGTGGTAAAGCACGGGGCCGACCTTGGCGTGAGCGTGGATCCTGACGTGGACCGCCTGGCGCTCATCTGCGAGAACGGACAGCCCTTCGTGGAAGAATATACCCTCGTGAGCGTGGCGGACTATCTGCTCGAGGATGCCGTCAAACGCGGCATCAAACCCCTTGCGACGGTTTCCAACCTCTCGTCCAGCCGGGCGCTGCGCGATGTTACCGAGGCCCACGGCGGCACCTACTACGCCGCTGCGGTGGGCGAAGTGAACGTGACCACCAAGATGCACGCGGTTAACGCTCTCATCGGCGGCGAAGGCAACGGCGGTGTCATCTATCCCGCCAGCCACTGCGGCCGCGACGCCATGGTGGGCGTGGCCCTCTTCCTGAGCCATCTGGCCCACAAGAAGATGAAGGTGAGCGAATACAAGAAGACGCTGCCCCAGTACTTCATCGCCAAGAACCGCATCGACCTCAGCGACAAGGCTCTGATAGACAAGATACTGGACGCCATGAAAGAGACCTTCAAGAACGAGAAGGTCAACACCATCGACGGCGTCAAGGTGGACTTCGAGGCCAAGCGCGAGTGGGTGCACCTGCGCCGCTCCAACACCGAGCCCATCATCCGTGTGTACGCGGAGGCCCCCACCGAGGAGCGTGCAGTCGCCCTCGGCGAAGAAGTGGTATCCCTTGCCAAGAAGATAATAGGCTGATGTTTTCCTTCCGCACCTCGCCCATAGCCGACCAGCTCGACCGCGGCCTTAACGACGGCCGCGTGGGCGTGTTCTGCAGCGCCGGCAGCTGGGATGCCTTCGGCGGATGCTATCTGCACGAAGTCTTCGCGAAGCGGGGAAATCTCGCAAAGGTTTTCCTGCCGGAAGCGGGGGAGAGCGTGCCCGGAAGCGCGCACATCGCCTTCGACATCGACGACCTCGCAGGGCTGGACGCGGTGGTTGTGGAGATTCAGGACGTAGGCTCGCGCTACTTCCCCTTTACGGTGGACGTGCTGCGCCTGATGAACGCGCTCAATACGCTGGAAAACGCCCCCTCGCTGTACGTGGTGGACCATCCCAACCCGGCGGGGCGCTTTGTGGAGGGCTCGATGCCTTCCGGCGAAACCGACCAGTGGACGCCCGCGGTGGCGCACAGGCACGGCCTCACGCTCGGGGAACTCTGCCATCTGTATGCCGATGAAATCGACGCCCGCTTCCCCCTGCACATTATCTCGGCGGAAGCCGCCCGCACGGCCCACAGCTTCATGCCCTGGACCATCCCTCCGGCAAGCGACTTTCCGGGAGTGTTCACGCCGTACTTCTACTCCGGCGGCAGCCTCTGGACGGACACCAACATAACCCCTGGAATCGGCACCTCAAGGCCCTACGAGTTCATCGGGGCGCCCTTCCTCAAGCCCGCACCCATACCCCTGCCTCAAGGCCTTCTGGCGCGTCCCTGCACCTTTGTACCCTTCGCCGGGCTCTACTCGGGCGAGACCTGCTACGGCTATCAGCTCATCCTGCAGCCGGGCGCATCCTACAATTCGCTGCTGCACACCGTGCGCCTCATGCGCCACTTTGCCGAGCACTACTCCGAGTTCCATATCTCGGACAGCCTCTACGGCCGCATAGGCGACGCAGTAATAAGCGAATACCTGCGCGGAGGCATCACCTTCGACATAGTGGAGGAACATATAAAAGGGGAGGAGCAGAAGTGGATCCGCAAGGCCAAACGCTATCTTCTTTACGACGAGGCCCCGGTCCGCATCAAATAGGATCGACGTCAATAATTACACGACCCCTGCCGCCGGTGAGTTCTTTCACGGCGGCATTTATTTTTGCTGCGCGCTCTTTGAGGCCAAGGCCCCTTTCGAGGGTGAGCACGCTGGTGCCTGCGGGCGTGGAAAGCGCCACCAGGCGGGTGTAGGGCGGCAGATGGAAGCGGCTCCGTTCGTCCAGCAGGGCCCCGCAATCCTTCATGGAGAATACCCTGTGGGCGGCATTGCGAGTCTGAATCACCACGTCGGGGCAGTTGCAGCGCAGCGAATCCAGGAACTGGAAGGCGTGCTCGTCCGCCCGGAAGTCCTCGCCCCCAAGCAGTGCGTCTGCGCTTAGCATTGCCACCAGATCGAACCCCCCGAGCCAGCTTTTCTGAGCGCGTGGAATGGTGAACACCTCGGTGTCCTCCGGCAAGAGCCCCTGCATCTGCTCCGCAAGCTCGTCGGCCTTTTCGTAGCCGCGGATGAGTGCGATGCGCTTTTTGCCCCGCGCCTCTTCCAGCAGCTTGATGGAGAAGTAGCCGCGCACGCCGTTCTTGAGCTTTTCGGCGGTCATGTCTATGACGCTGTAGCGGCCCCTGAAGGGCGATGTGACCTCGCTCAGCGCGAATTTGCCGGTCTCGCAGTTATGCAGAGCCTCCAGCGAGGGCGAAGATGCCCCCAGCATTACCGGGCAGCCGTGAATGGCGGCGAGCTTGAGTGCGCAGTCCCTGCCGTTGTAGCGGGGCGCGGTGTCGCTTTGCTTGTAGAAGGGCGACTGCTCGCTGTCCACTATGATGAGCCCCAGATCCCTGAACGGAAGGAAGATGCTGGACCTTGTGCCCAGGACCAGGCGGGGGCGGCCTTCGCGCAGGGCGTCTGCAATCTTGCGGCGCTGGGCGGCCGTGCACTGCGAATGGTGCACGGCAAGAAGATGCCCGAAGCGGCGTTCCAGTTCCTCCTTGAGAGCGGTTGCGAGCGCAACCTCCGGCACCAGCAGCAGCGCGCTGTGGCCACGGCCGAGGCAGTCGGCAACGGCCTCCTCGTATGCCGCAGTGCGATCGGGCGATTTGAGCAGCACCGGTTTGCCGCCTTTAAGCAGGCTCAGCAGGGGAGAGCCCTCCGGAATCGCCGGCAGCCCGGCTCCGAACTCTTCGCCGGCGGCAAAAAGGCCCTCGCTGAAGCGGGCCAGCTGCTCCTGCACGCCCTCCAGCTCCGCTGCAATCTTGTCCCGCTGTTCGCGGAGGCGCTGCGCCACGCTCTCTTTGCGCGAACGCCTGAGCGCATCTTCCTTGGCTTCCAGACGTGCCTGAAGCCTTGCCTCGCGGGCCTTCCAAATCTCTATGCTGCGCTCGCGGAGGGCGGATGCCTTCTTCTCGGAGCGCTCGTGAATCTTTTCGGATTCCAGCTTCTGCGACGGATAGGCGGCCTTGTAAACCTCGCCCACCGTGCAGCAGTAATAATCCGCTATGAAGCGCCACAGGGCTATTTCCTGCGCGCTTACGGGCCTTAACACCGTCTGGTAGCAGGGGAGTTCCTTGATGCGGCTGCCGTCTATGTCGGGCGTGGCTTCGGGCTCCGAAACCACCGCCACGATGTTCTTGCCGTTGAACGGCACCAGGATGCGGTCGCCGGCCTGCGGGACTGCCTGCTCACCGTACAGCGAGGGCTCCGGCAGGCAATAACAAGGCTCCCACTCCAGGCGGAGTGGGAGTATTGTCCTTATGTAGCGCTTTTGCGTCACGTTTATTTGAGGGTGCCGGCTTCGGCAGCCTTGATCATAGCCTCGTTGGCGGTTACGAACACCTCCACGCGGCGGTTCTGCTTGCGGCCCTCTGCGGTGTCGTTGGAAGCGATGGGCAGATCGAAGCTCTTGCCTTCGGCCGTGATGCGTGCCTTGGCGATGCCTTCGGCCTGGAGGAATTTATCCACGGAAGCGGCCCTGTTCTTGGAGAGCTTCTCGTTGACTGCGGCGCTGCCGGTGTTGTCGGTGTGGCCCCACACGGTGATGTCGGTGTCCTCCATATCCTTCATTGCTTCTGCAAAGTGATGCAGATAGGTCTTTGCCTGGTCGCTGAGGTCGTACTTGCCGGTGGCGAACTGCATGGCATCCTCACCGAAGGTAACACGGATGGCCTTTACGCCGTTGATCTCGATGGTCTCGACCTTGCCTTCGTTGAGCTTCTTGAGTTCTTCGGCCTTCTTGTCCATCTTGTTGCCGATGACTGCGCCGGTGGTAGCGCCCACTGCGGTGCCTGCGGTGGCTCCGATGGCTGCACCCTTGGCGTCGCCGGTGATGAGGTATCCGAGAGCGGCACCTACGAGTGCTCCGCTGCCGCCGCCGATGAGAGCGCCGGACTGGGATTTCTTAAGGGATGAGCAACCGGAGAAGATGAGTGCTCCGCAAAGTGCAAATGCAATAAGTTTTTTCATAATGGTTATAAATTAATGTTGATGTAGTTCCTTTTTCCGTCTTGCAATATTACTAAAAAACGGCCGGATTTGCAAGAGCGAAAAAAAATTTTGCGACTTTCCCAAAATTATCTATCTTTGCAGTCCCAAACACCAAACGGTGCTGTAGCTCAGATGGTAGAGCAACGG
>JAFZWD010000014.1 GCA_017617495.1 Bacteroidales bacterium | reverse complement strand
GCTCGAAATCCATATCTTTGAATGTCGAGGAGATGAAGATGTTGTATCGGCGCCAGCCGGAGTTTTCAGCCATATTGCAAATCTAAACAATTTTTCGCTGGGTCACAGCGGCGTATAAGTTTTTATTTGTTATATTGCAAAATATTTGCAAACAACCCGATTATGAAAGTATCCCTAGATATCCTCGCAGCGATTTACCGCGTGGTGAAGAAGTTGTCGACGGATTGCTCAGGACAGAAGACTGATTAATATGGCGGAAAATGTCAGGACCCGTGAGCGTGTGGAAGAACGCGTCGCGGTCAAACAGGAAACAAAAAAAACAGATGCCGCCGGCTCCTGCCCCCACTGCGGCGCCGCCCTGGACAGGGACGATTATGAGTTTTGCCCCCACTGCGGAGGCAAACTCGTCGATTATTGCACTTTCTGCGGTGCCCCGATGAGCCCGGAAGATATAGACTGCCCCGAATGCGGCATGCCCGCCGACGGGGTGATATGCCCCAATTGCGGAGCGCGCAACCTGCGCTCTTTCTGCAAGGAATGCGGCCAGCCGGTTTCGCGTGCCGCCCGAAAGGCGGTGGAGAAGGCCAAGCAGGACGTCCACGTGCAGGAAGCCGCCAGGCTCATGGTGCATCTGTCCGAACTCCAGGCCGAACTGGACGCGCTGGAGGACGGCGGCGAGGATGCCGCGCCGGAAGGCCCTACGGAGGGAGAACTCCGCCTGAGGGAACTGATGGAAAAGGTCGGCTTCAAGCCCGCCGAAAAGCCGAAGGTTTCTGCAAAAAAGACGGGCCGCAGCCGCGAGGAGATAATGGCGGAATACAGGCAGGCGGTGGAAGATGCCAACAAGGTGATGGAGCAGATGCTGCCTCCGGCCGGAATGACTCCGCAGGAACAGCGCAACTACTGCACTTCGCGCAAGGTCGCGATGATGGAGATAATGGAGGAGAAGTGGTATGGCATCCGCGTCTGCAAGACGATGGGATGGGAATGCAACCGTTGCCACGTGCTCCACAGATGCCCCGAGGAATGTGCGGTGCGCGAGTTCGGAGGCAAATGGGTAACCTGCACGGAATGCGACGTGGTGCCCGAGGGCACCCCCGGCGCCGAACTCTTCACCAGCAAAGTGGAAAAGAAAGTTTACAAACGAGAATCATAGTATGGCGGACGAAATTAACCCCCAGCCCACAGCGGCAGCCCCGCAGCCTACGGCCGCAGCGCCTCAGTCCACAGCAGCGGCTCCCCAGTCCACTGCAGCGATGCCTCAGTCCACTGCGGCGATGCCAGGCGGACAGCCGGAGCCGAAGACTCCCGCATCAGGCGGAGCCTATGGCCCCGGCGACAGCGTCAAGGCCGGCGGCAAAAGCTACACTGTCGAGGAACTCATCGGCAGCGGAGCCGAAGGCGACCTCTACATCGTCTCGGACAAAAAGCGCAAATACGCCTTGAAACTCTGCCACAAGGGCTTCCACACCAATACCAAAGTGATGCCGGCCCTGGTCGGGCTCAAGGGCAAGGGCTACATCTCCGACATAATCGATTACAACGAGGACTTCGAACTGCTCGAATTCGTCCCCGAAGGGAACGCGGCCGCCGCAGGCATCAAGGGCAACGCCCAGGCCATCCTCGCGATAGCGACAAAAATCGCCATGGCGCTGGACGAAATGCACAAGGCCGGCGTCCTGCACAAGGACGTAAAGCCCGCAAACATCCTGGTAAAAGACAAGGACAGCTGGGACTGCGTGCTCTGCGACTTCGGCATAGCGGACCTTATCGACAGGAACGGCAAATGCAAGACGCTGCAGGTACGTACCCCGATTTATGCGGCTCCCGAGGTTTATACCGATACCGTTACAATCGCCGGAAAGACTTCCGTGGAACTGACTCCCAAGGCGGATTTCTATTCGCTCGGAATGACCATACTCTCGCTCTGGATGGGCGAAGGCGCCTTCCGCTCGAAAGAGGCCGAACTCGGAATCGACAAGGTGAAGGGCCGTATCGCCCCGCCTGCCGACATGCCGGACCCGCTGGCCAGGATATGCCGCGGCCTGCTCATCAAGAATCCCGACAAGCGCTGGGACCTGGGCGAGATAGTGCGCACCATCAAAGGCGAGGACGTGCCGGTGGACGAAGGCGAAATTATCGAGGACCTGAATATTACCTACAACGCTTCCAAGCATCAGGTCGCCAATACCCCCGAGGAACTGGCGGATTTCATGATGGACGACGAGGACCTCGCAATCAAGTATCTCTATCGCGGGCAGATCGAAAAATGGCTGAAACCATATCCCGAGCTGGCCATGGAGATTCAGGACATTGTGGAAAAGCGCTATCCCAAAGACCAGCAGGCCGGCCTTTACGCCGCCGTCTTCCAGCTTTCCCCGGCCTGGCCGCTTGAACTCACCGGCATATCCAAAGAGACCGGGGAGGCCCTGAGCGAAACGGCCGTCACCCTCAAGGAGGTCAGCGATTTCTGCAACAAGGCGGTCCCGGATACCCAGATGGCGCTTGCCCTGAATTCCGACATATTCGTGGAATGGGTGCGGGTGCGCAACAAGGCGCTGGTGGATGCGCTGGCTCCTACTTCCACCCAGTCGTCCACCTTCATGCTCCGCGTTCAGGCTATCGATCCTCTCACGGACATCAATCTCTGCAACGACCCTTCTTCCCCTTACTATGCAATGACACAGGAGGGGCTCGGAAGGCTTTTCAATAAAGTTTATCATATCTTCTGGAATATCTGCGGCGGCGATGTTTCAAAGGTGTCCGTCGAGTGGAACAAGCCTGAGCATGCTCCTCTCAACAGGTATATTCCCGCGTCCACCGTAGCGAATATTGCGGTGAATTTCCTTGCTCCGGAAGACAATCATTACGTAACGGATTCCTTCGACCTGAAGGGTCAGCATTTCAAGCAGCAGCGCTCCTGGTTCGTGTATTGCACCGACCGCAACAGCGACGACTACATTAAGAAATGCGGTCCCAAGGACGATATATTCCGCCCCCAGGCGGCCTGGATGAAGGTAATCAAGGGCTTCGGGGTGGAACCCGAATACGAACTGCAGGACAGCGCCAAGGTGCTTACCCAGTACTCGGAACTCTTCGGCCTCGGCCGCAAGGAACTCAAGAAAGAGTTCGACGAGAGGGGACTGCGCGGCTGGATGGCAGTGCATCGGCAGGAGAATCCAAACGCCGACCTCAAGCCCCAGTTTGCCTACGAAAAACTGCTGTACGCCTATCTGGAGGATGTGCGCAAGATTGACGATCAGGCACTTCCGGTGCGTCGCTTCGACTCCGCGCGCAAAGAAGCCGACAGGATTCTTGCCGAGGGCAGGGGCAAGGTGCGCGGTCTCAGCATCCGTGCGGTACTCCAGCACGTGGCCACCATCCTGTTTGCAATTCTGCCCGCCATTGTGATGCTCATCATGCTGGTGCTCTCCATAATAGAGCATCCCATAGTGGACACCTCCGGAATGAACCTCGAAAAGTTTGTCTGGCCGGTAGGACTCGTGCTTGCCGCCGTGATATATTTTACAGTCGACCTGAACGGCTGCCTGATTCCGATAATCGGTGGATCCGCCGGTGCGGTGGCCATTTTCTTCCTGGTGAAGTTCCTGGGCGCGTATATCCTTTATATATATGCGGTTATAGTGCTCGCAGCGCTCGTTTTCTTCTCCATCAAGACAATATTCAACCATAGCAGCTATGCAAGACAGGCCCGCAAGTTTACCAAGCCGGGCTTCGACGAGAAGGTGCTGGAGCCTCTCTACCACGCCTTCAACAACGACACATCCTTCGACTCTTCGCTCAACGGAGCCTTCGACGGCGACAACCTCTGGAATTGGGAGCAGGACCTTCACAAGCGCAGGAAGAGCGTGCTGATTTTCATAGGGGTAGTGCTGCTGCTTGCTGTCTTCAGCACCTTTATCCCCAAGAGCGAGCGCTTCGACAAATATTCCGCTCCGCTTAAAGAAAAAGTAATCAAGAAGAAGAGCGCGGAAACTGAAGAAGCCAAGGCGAAGACGGCAAAGCCTGCCGCGAAGCCTGCGGCGAAGTCTTCGGCCAAGGGCGGCCAGAGCGCAAAGTCTGCCGCTAAGAGCCAGCCAGCGGCGAAATCCGCAGCGAAATCTGCGGCTAAGCCCGCCGCCAAGCCCGCTGCAAAGCCTGCGGCCCAGCCCGAACCTGCAAAGAAGAAGACCGTGGTGCCCGAAGGCTATTACAACAAGAGCGCGTCGGTATCGGTGGACGATTTAAGTAAAGCATCCAAGAAAAAGTAGATATGAAATGCGGTAATTGCGGTAAAGATAACCGCCCGGAAGCGAAATACTGCCGTTTTTGCGGCGAAACCGTCGCCGCTCCGGCGTCGGCAAAAACCCTGATCGGCAAGGACTCCATAGCAAAGGATATGGAGGACCTCGAGATGAAGCTCAAGGTCGCCAGGGAATTTGCCTCCAACGGCGCCCGCATGGGCATGGACTGCCTGGTGCTCGGCGACTCCGGCACCGGAAAGAGCTTCGTCGCCCATATAATTGCGGAGAAGATGACAGCCACGGGGCTGATAAAGAAGGCTCCCAAGGAAGTGGACGCCGCCGACTGGGGCGACTTCGCCGGCGATTTCGAGAAGAATATCGAGGCCCTCAGGGACGGCATACTGCTGATTACCAATGCGCAGAAACTCCTTCCTGCATCCAAGGCGACGGATGTCAACCAGCTGGACAAACTCTTCCACCATATGCGCAACACCGAAAGTGCTCCTGTGGTGATTCTCTGCGGCACCCTTAACGACCTCTCCGGTTTCATGGGAAACAACAAGGACGTTTACCGCCTCTTCGAGTTCGAATTCCGTCTGGACGCTTTCAGCATCAAGGACCTCACTGCACTTACCCTGTTGCAGCTCAAGGAGAAGTATCACATGGATGTGGCTCCGGATATCGTAAAGAAACTGAGTTCGCATTTCTCGTGGTATATGCGCAGGACGGACCTCGGCCACGTTAACGGGCATCTCGCCGACAAAGTCGCCGAGAGCATCTCGGTAAAGGCTGCACTCCGCGGCAGCAAGACAGTCGGGAACCAGGATATCCCGGACGCGGAGTGCTTCATCCCCAAGGGCGAGGAAGAGATTCTTGCGGAACTCGACAAATATGTGGGCCTGCAGAGCGTCAAGGACGAAATCCGCGCCATCATCAGCAATATCAAGACGCGCAAGGAGAAGGGCGTCACCGACAAGCTTCTCAAAGACCATTATCTCTTCACCGGCAACCCCGGCACCGGCAAGACCACCTTCGCCCGCAAGTTCGGAGAGGTGCTCAGCGCCATCGGCGCCCTGCCCACCGGCCAGTTCGTGGAGATTTCCGGCAAGGACTTCATAGGACAGTGCGTTGGCGATTCCGAGGCCAACGTCAAAAGTTACGTAAACAAGGCGATGGGCGGAGTGCTCTTTATCGACGAAGCCTATGCGCTCAAGGGCGGCGACGGCGACAAGGGCAGCTACGGCATGGATGCCGTGAACACCCTTCTTCCGCTGCTGGAAAACCGCAAGGGCGATTTCGTCTGCATAATGGCCGGCTACACCAAGGAGATGAACGAGTTCGTGCGGATGAATCCGGGCATTCCGTCGCGCTGCAACGTAACCATAGAATTCCCGGACTATAACGCCCGCGAGCTCGAGCAGCTCTTCCGTATGATGATGGCAGACAACGACGAAGGCACGGTCTTCACCCTCGATCCCAAGGCGGAGGAAATGCTCCCCAAGGTATTCGACAGGATGTATCTGAAACGCAGCGACACTTTCGGCAACGCCCGCGAGGTGCGCAATCTCTTCGACGATGCGGTAAAGCGTCATCGCGCCCGCAAGGCGGAAGACGACACTCTGAGCTATGCAGATATAGTGGGCGAGGATGCCCAGGGCGAGATTTCGGTGGACGACATAATGAAGGAACTGGACGGCTTCGTGGGGATGCAGAGCGTCAAGGACTCCATCCGGCGCATCGCCAAAGAGATTGCCGTGCAGAAGCAGCTTGTGGAGATGGGGGAGGCAGCCGAAGGGCTCACGAAGTTCAATTTCATCCTCACCGGCAACCCGGGCACCGGCAAAAGCACGGTCGCACGCACTTTCGGACGCATCTTCAAGGCCCTGGGTGTCACCTCCACCGACCGCGTAACCGAGAAGGTGCCAAAGGACATAATCGGAAAGTTTATCAACGAGTCCGACAAGAATATGGATGCTGCCATCAACGAGGCTATGGGCGGCGTGCTCTTCCTGGACGAAGCCTACGACCTGGAACCGATGGATTCCGCAGGCCAGAGCACGAGCTCCGAAGGAAAGAAGGCCGTGCAGGTGCTGATGACCCGTATGGAGAACGAGGCCGGCAAGTTTGTGGTAATCTGCGCGGGTTATCCCAAGGAGATGGCCGCCTTCATGAATTCCAATCCGGGTCTCAAGAGGCGCTTCTCCCATACAATCCATATCGACGATTACTCCGCCGAAGAACTGCTGCAGATATACGAAAATGCCGCCAAGGGCAAGAAATACAATTTCACCCTTGCCGACGAGGAAGTGCGCACGAAGGTCCGCCGGATGTTCCAGAACATGGTGGCGATGAAGGACGACAAGTTCGGCAACGCAGGCGAGGCCATCAAGAAGGTGGCGGAGACAAAGACGAATATAAACAACCGAATCGGCAATATTCCCTTCGACCAGTGGGACAAGATGCCGCCCGAGTTCCTCCGCACCGCATATCTCGAGGACATTCCTTACGTGGAACCCGCCAAGGTGTCGGTGGACGACTGCCTGGCGGAACTCAACGCGCTGGTCGGCCTGGAAGGCGTAAAGACGGCCCTCACCAAGTTGGCGCATACTATTAACAACGAAATCGAGAGCGCCAGGCTCGAAAACCGCCGGCCGGACATTCCGCTCGGGCATTATCTGTTCCTGGGCAACCCCGGCACCGGCAAGACTACGGTGGCGCGGCTGATGGGCAAGATCCTTTATTCCATGGGCGCCCTGCCCACCCCGAACGTGGTTGAGGTAGGCAAATCCGACCTTGTAGGACGCTACGTAGGCGATACCGAGGCCATTACCTCGCACGTAATCGATACCGCTATGGGAGGTATCCTGTTCATCGACGAGGCCTACCAGCTGGCTTCCGACCAGTACGGGCGCAATGCAATGGAGGTGCTCGTGGCGCGGCTGGAGAACGACCGCGGCAAGTTCGTATGCATAGCTGCGGGTTACACCTTCGAGATGCAGGCCTTCATATCCGAAAACAGCGGCTTCGAGAGCCGTTTCCCCGCCCGCAACCGCATTACATTCGAGGATTACAATCCCGAGGAACTGTTCCGCATCTTCATGATCCATGCGGACAAGGGCGGCTATGTGCTCGACCCTATGGCCGAGAATGCCGTGCGCGGCAAGCTTACCATGCTGTACAATAACCGCGGACGCACTTTCGGCAACGGACGCGACGCCCGCAATCTGTTCGACGAGGTCAAGAGCAATCTCGCGGCACGTCTGGCAGAGGAAGGCGGCGCCCATACGCCGGAGGAACGTAAAACCATTAGGATGGAGGATGTAATATGATACAGTGTCCCGACTGCAGGAATACAATTCCCGACGACAGCGCCTTCTGCGACCAGTGCGGCAAGGAGCTGATGTGGTGTCCGGAGTGCAAGCGGCCCAAGCGCGGCACCCAGTGTCCCGTCTGCGGCAACGACCTCATCCCCGGACGTAAATATATTGCTGGTATTGGGGCGGTCGGGGAACCCTCTCCTCGAACCGGTCCCTCCGGGACGGCATCCGGAGAGGGGACCCCTCCCGCGCCTCAGATGGCACCTAAACAGCCCGCACCGCAGCAACCTGCGCCGCAGCCTACTGCGGCGGGCGCACCAGCTCCGGCGGTGGCGGGGAAACTGGCCGGCAACGGCTGGAACCTCCCGCTGCGCGAAGGCATCTTCGGCCGCACCGGCGGCATCTGGCCGGAACTCGCTACCTGCCCCTACGTGTCAGGCAGGCACGGCAATATCGGCGCCGGAGGCCCGACCGGATGGACGCTTACCGACGTGGGCTCCACCAACGGCACGCTCGTCAACGGCGTGAAGCTTCAGCCCAACGTCCCCGTCTCCATCAAAGCGGGCGACAAGGTCCGTATAGCTACCCTCGATTTTATTGTAGAATAAGAATAGGTTTATGAAAAGAATTGGTATTATCTGGTTGTCGCTCCTTCTGGCGCTGCTCTTCGTCGCTCCGTCCTGCGGCGGAGTCAAGAAACGCGAGAAGATTACCGACCCCGTGCAGCAGCAGGCCCTGAGGACCAGGAATCAGGACATCCCTGTGGATTCGTTGTTTACCTCGGCTGCGGCAAAAGAGATTGCGTCTCCGTTCAAGAAGATCGCCATCTCCAGAATGATTAAGGGCTTCAGGAAGTCCTGGGCCGTTTCGGCGGACAAGGCAACCCGCGAGAAATATGAGGAGCATCTTGTCAAGAAGGAAAAAATGAAAAAGCCGGCAGCAAAGAAAAAGGCAGAGAAGGCTACGCCGGAGGAACTGGCCGAATATGAGGCAGGGTTCTCAGACCGCCTGGAAGTCACTTTCCGCGACATCCCTGCGGAAGACTACAGCAAGCCGCTGACTTTCTATTTCTTCCTGATGCTGATAATCTTTGCGATTATCTTCACCGTACGGGTAATCAAAACTTTCTTCATTTCACCTAAATAGACGCCGATATGGAAGAGAAATACCTAAGGAGCCGGGCGCTCCCCATCGACGGTGCCGCTCAGCAGAAGATCAAGAGCCTGATTAACGAGTATGCTTCCAGGTCGGAAGGCCATAACTACGAGAATTACGGCAACCAGATCGTTATCCAGAAATACGCGCTTCGTCCCGTTTACTACGTCAGCCTTCATTCGCAGTACGATACCCGTCCTGTCAAGGATAAACAATACCCGTACAAGGGCGGCAGTTTTGCCCCCAGGAAGTATTACAATCTTTCCGACGTTGACGTATGGGATTTCAAACTCCTGACTACCAGCTATTTCGCGCGCCAGAGCGAATCTTTCGAGGTTCCAGGCTCGCATCATGTGGAACAGTGCGGCAGGTGCGCCGGCCGCGGCCGTGTGACCTGCCCCCAGTGCGGCGGCAGCGGAGATGTGAGGTGCAGCCGTTGCGACGGTGCCGGACAGATCAGGAAAACCCGTTCGGAGTACCGCCATACTGCCGACAAGGTTTATTCGGACGGCCACAGGGAGCCCGTTTACAGTTATGTGAACGTCACCTATTACGAGACCTGCTCGAACTGCCACGGATCCGGAAGGGTGGAATGCAACCGATGCCAGGGGCGCGGGCACGTGCAGTGCCCGGTCTGCGAAGGCTACGGGCAGAACGTTCACTGCTTTGCCATAGACCAGACGCTGGACCACTCCCTCGCCACCCATTATTTCTATGATGCCGATGTGATGAAGGTGCAGGAATTCGTGGACGGCAAGCAGAAATACAAGGCCGAGAAGCTCTATCACAACCGCGAGGCTTTCATACGTAAGGGAACTTACGACGATGACCCGGAGATTGCCGGCAAACTCGACTCCCTGCTGGGCCAGCATTCAGGCAAGACAGGCAGCAACTGCCACATCCTGTTCCAGGAGGCCGATGTGTGCAGGGTGGACGTGTGCTGGGTGCAATACACCTACAAGGGCAGGACATACGACGGATGCATTACCGTCGAAGACGGCAAGGAACGTTTCGTAGCGGGAGTGTCTCCCATTACCGAGCTGGCGGACAAACTGCTCAAGGAAGCCAGGCGTTCGGTGGGCGGTGTCGGGACCGTGAGGGCCCGCAATCTCCTGGAACGCGTGGAGAAGCTCAGGGTCTATGGCAGGGATGCGCAGGCTTTCGGCATCCAGAGCAAGGTAAATACCCATCTGAACACACTTTATAACCTGGGTAACGACCTTATGTTCTGGCTGATTGCGCTTCTGGGCACTCCGTTCCTCTTCAATTTCTACAGCGAGCTCAACCCGGTGATGCGCTATGCCCATTTCGTCAACGATCCTGCGTGGAAGGGCTTCGGATGGGTGCCTGCCGTTCAGTGTATAGTATTCCTTGTGCTCCTGTGGTTCGCAAAGTCGATGATAAACGTTTCGGACCACAGCAAGGCGAGGCACGTCACGGTGTTCGGATATGTCTTTTCGGGAATGGGCCTGTATTTGCTTATTGCAGTAGGCATTCTGGCCGTGCTGCTCGGGCTCAATTACCTTGGCCTGTCTGCTCTCACCTCTATCGCCTTCTATCTTGTATGGCAGGTGGTGAAGGTGCTGCTGATAATCCTGTTCTACGCCATAATACTTGCTTACATGTTGTGCAAGTGGCTCTTCGGGCTGCTGGGCAAGTTGTGGGCATTCCTCTTTTAATTATTATAATGTATGAAACTCGCAATCCAGGCAATCTGCAACGTGGGCCTTGTGCGCACCAATAACGAGGACGCCGTCTCCGTAGGCGGCATGTTCCTGCGCGACAATGCCACCTCGCTCAGCGTGGACACCCCGGAGGACGGCTTTTTCTATCTGCTTGTATCCGACGGAATGGGCGGTCACGAGAACGGCGAGGAGGCCAGCGAGTTCGCCCTGGGCGAAATCAAAGAGCAGCTCGCCCTGCACCAGATCCGCCCCGAAACCTTCGAGGACGATATCCGCGAGGCGGTGCACTATATCTCGTACAAGCTCAACGGTTTTGCCGCCGAGCGGGGGCAGGCCCGTCCCATGGGATGCACGCTTACCGGAGTCATCTGGCATTACGGCCGCATCTGGCTGATAAATGCCGGCGACAGCCGCACCTACCGCTTCCGGGGCGGCATGCTCCGCCAGCTCACCACCGACGAGACCGAGCGCGGAGTTACCGGCAATCCCGAGGCCAGCAAGCTTCTTTACAATTGCCTCGGCGGGGGAGCGGAGGGGAATCTGGCCATCGACAGCCTGGACGGCAAACTCCTCGAGGGAGATACCCTGCTGATCTGTTCCGACGGCCTTTGCGACATGGTGAGTGACGAAGACCTGGAGTCGGCGCTTGAACGCGGCGCCGACGCCGACGAACTCCTCCGCATGGCGATGGACGGCGGCGGAGTTGACAACACTTCAATTATCCTTGCAAGAATTACAGCTTAATGAAAACCTGGACACATCTGGTAGTGGACGTAGACTACCGCCCGGCGGACCCGCATGCCGAATGGTACTGCGAGCGCACTGAGTTTGCGCACGAAGATCTTAAGCCCGGAATGTTGCTGAAATACGACGATCCCGGCGGACTCTTTTCGCTCATAAAGGTTACGGATGTCGAGGAGAAATCCGTCTCCTTCCAGTATGGCGAGAAGTTCTTCCAGCTGGAAGACGGGGGCAGCAATGCCTATCTCGACCAGGGCGGCCGCGACTATACCAACTTCATGCTGAACGCCTGGCTCCGCTTCGACGAGAACAGCGACGACGGGGTGAATCCCGAGGAAGACGAGCCGGACGAGGACGACGGGCGCTGGGACGCTTACGTATAGCTATATGACAAAAGCAGAAAAAGACGCAAAGCGCATTATCAGCAACGTCGATGCGATGCGCAAGAACAGCGGGGAGATGGCGACCTTCCGCAATTATCCCCTTGCGCAGGAGACCATGGCCCTAATCGAGGGCCTGGGAGAGGCCGAGGAGCCTCTCGGCAAAGCCTATGCCTGCAATGCAGTAGTCGAGCAACTCTCCGAATACGATACTCCCCGCTACGTGCTCCGGCTGCTGCGCCGCGAACTGCAGTGGCTGGAAGAGTCCGAAGAGAAGAGCGACTGGCTAACCCCTGACCACGTCAGGGGCGAAATCGCCAGGCTTGAGGATTATATCGATATCGACGGCATGAGTATGGAGGACTTTTGTGCAAGGCACGGCCGTCATCTGCGCTTCGACCCCGTCGAGCGCACGCCCCGCTGGGAAGAAATCTACTTTGAAGTGGAAAAGAAATGCGACAGTAAACTCAAAGCAGAACCCCGTGGAATGGGATTCTGCTTCGGTTACTGGGCAGTCAAGCGCGGGATTCTGGCCTCTTACGGCATCGACTGGAAATCTCCCCAGGCGATGAATCCCCGCGTGATGTTCGACTGATCCGTCTAATCTAAGACTTCGAGTATTTCGGGAATCTTTTCGAAGGTTACCTGCACATTGTGCTTTTCCTCATCAAACTCATCCTTATATGTGACAACAAGCTTGTCGGAAGTAAGCTTTTTAACCGTCATCTGGATCTTTGAAAATTCTGTTATATCAGTATCCAGCACCCCATTGGTATAATATGCGGTGTCCTCATATTTGATGGTTTTTCCCTTGACAGACCATTTGAATTCAGTCGTGTGGTTGTCGCTGTTCCCAAAAACTACTGTCGAGGAACCAGTTCCGTCGTCATTTATCACCATGGTAGTATTCGGGATATTATGCAAAAGTTCTCCGTCATATAACACCTCGGTTTGAAGCCACATACCGTAGAGGTCTTTTTTGTCGATGCTTTCTTCGTCCTTGTCGCAGGAAACGGTGCAGAGCGCCATCAGCGCTGTTGCAAGAATAAGTAAATACTTTTTCATTGGTATTATCATTTAAATAGTTTATCGAGTGTCTTGACTGTTTCGGGCAGGGCGAAGATGGCGACCTGGTCGCCGGGCTCGATGACGGTGTCGCCGACGGCAATCATGGAGCGGGCCCCGCGGGTGACGCCGCAGATGATGGCGCCGTCCGGGAACTTGATGTCCTTGAGGGGCTTCCTGGTGATGGGGCTGCCTTCGTGGGCGGTGTATTCAAGCACTTCGGCGTTGGTGCCGCGCATATACTTTACAAAGCGGGCGTTGCTGCCGAGGGTGAACTTGTAGATGCGCCCTGCGGTAATGAGTTTCTTGTTAATAACGTGGTCTATCCCCATATCTTCGGCGAGGCGCACATACTCCGTGTTTTCCACCTCGGCAACCGTACGGGGCACTCCGAAGCGCTTTGCCACCACACAGGCCAGCACGTTGGTCTCGTCGCTGCCGGTGAGGGCCACGAATGCGTCGCAGTCCTTTACGCCTTCCTCGAACAGAAGGTCGGAATCGCGTCCGTCGCCGTGCACAATGTCCACTTCTTCCGGAAGATCTTCTTCCAGTCTGATGCAGTGGTCGCGGTCGATTTCGACCAGCTTCACTGCGATTCCCTCCTTTGAAAGGCGCCTTGCCACCATCTCGGCGATGGCGTTTCCGCCGATAATCATCACATTCTCCACGCTGAGGCTGTTCTGGCCGAAGTATTCTACCAGCAGGTCGAGGGCCTCGGGCATCGCCACCACGAACACCAGGTCGGCATACTGGAAGACGGTGTCGACCTTGGGAACCATGGTGCGTTCTCCTCGGGAGATGGCCACGATTCGGAATCCGGCGGCCTGTTCGGGGGAGAAGCGTCCCATGAAATCGATGAGCTTGAGGTCCAGCAGGGGAGAGCTCTCGTCGAGCTTGAACACCGAGAACTGCAGATGCCTGCTCGCGAAATCCATCGTCTCGGCAGAGGTGCTCCGCTTGAGGCGGGCGACAATCTCGTCGGCCGCAATCTTCTCGGGATAAAGCAGAAGCTCAATGCCCATGTCGTGGAAGAACTTGCGGTTCTCGGCAGACAGATAGTCCTCGTCGTTGATGCGGGCGATAACCTTTGCGGCGCCGAGTTTCTTGGCGAGAAGGGCGCCCACGATGTTCATTTCCTGCATCTCGGAGGGATATACGGCTATAAACAGGTCGGCCTTGTCCACTCCTGCGGCGCGAAGCACCTTTGTCGAAGACGGATTGCCCTCGAGGGTGTTGACGTCGGCTACCGAAGCCAGTCCGTGCAGCCTGCCCTCGTCGTTGTCGATGACGGTTACGGTATTGCCTTCGCTCCTTAGCATTTTTGCAAGATGCGAACCTACCGCACCCGCTCCCTGTATAACGATTCTCATATCAAAATGCATTTATTTGTCCATCCTTTCACGCTGCCAAGGCCGGAATAATGCCTCTCCGGAGCCTTGTGGCGCAGTTCGCGGAATTCTCCGTGAGCCTTCCGCACTGCCCTGGCATATTCGATTCGCCCGGTGCAAATATATACAATCTTTGCAAAATTGTCCAGAAACATCCGCCGACCGAGCAGACGTTCCGCCTTTTTCGCCGCCTTTTCGGGGGAGTGCCCCATGGTCTCGTAGGTGGGTGCGAGATTATTGGCGAGCATCAGCAGGTTGTTGCGGAAATTAAGCTGAAGTTTGTAGGGGGAATTCTGCGGAAGCGTGCCTCCTCCCAGATGCCAGACCGTGCTCTGCGGCACTACGCTCACGCTCCATCCGCTCAGCTGCGCCCGCCAGCAGTAGTCAATTTCCTCGCAATGTGCGAAGAACCTGTCGTCCAGCCCGCCGAGCTCTTTCCAGAGCGAAGCCCTGGTAACCAGGCACGCCCCGGTAACCCAGAGCACGTCGGCCGGACTGTCGTACTGGCCCTTGTCTTCAGCTACTTTTTTGAGGACGCGCCCCCTGCAATAGGGGAAACCGTAGCGGTCCAGCAGCCCTCCGGCGGCTCCGGCATACTCGAAGGTGTTTGTCCTTTCGTATCCGCCTTCTTCTTTGGCGACGAGCCCGTGAAGCTTGGGCCCGCAGACTCCGCAGCGCGGATGGCTGTCCATCCACTCTATGAGCGGTTCCAGCCAGCCCTTGTCCACCTCGATGTCGGAATTCAGCAGTACAAAGTACTCGTAGCCCTCCAGCTGCGCCAGCACCCGGTTATACCCTCCGGTAAAACCGTAGTTCCTGTCCAGCAGCACGCTCTTTACTCCCGGAAACTCATTCGCCAGCACCGCCACCGACCCGTCGGTTGAGGCGTTGTCCGCCACATACAGGTCCGCAACCCCCTCACACGATTCGAAAACTCCCGGCAGAAATGCCTTGAGGTATTCAGCCGTATTCCAGTTCAGTATTACTACCGCAGTTCTCATTTACTTGTCGTGATGGCAGCAGCCACATTCGCAGTCTTCGTCGTGATGATGGTCGCCGTGGCAACCGCAGTCGCAGTCCTCGTCGTGGTGGTGATGGCCGCAGCCGCAGCTGCATTCGCCGTCGTGCTCCTTAACGCTGACGACCTTAACCTTGAAGTGCAGGGTTTTGCCGGCGAGCATATGGTTGAAGTCCATCGTGACGGTGTCCTCTCCGACTGCCGCAACCGTGCCCTGGACTATCTGGCCGGATGAATTGTGCATGGGTACCACGGTGCCGGGAACCAGAAGGTCCTCGCGCAGCACGCCGTTCACCTCGAACGAACTCTTGGGGATGTCGAATTTGTGTTGCGGGTTGTAAACGCCGTAGCCTTCCTCGGGGGAAACGTCGAATTCGGTTTCCTGACCTGCCTCCAGTCCTTCCAGGCCCTTCTCGAACCCGGGAATCATCATATGCGCGCCGTGCACATACTCGAGGGGAGCGCCCTCGGGGGATGCGTCAATCTGCTGTCCTTCTACCGTAAGCACGTAATCAACGGCCACTGCCTTGTTCTTTTCGATCTTCATAATATCTTGTTTTATAATTAATTATCCACTGAAATCCACATCCTTGAACGCAAGCGTCGGGATGAGTTTGGTGCGGCATAGCCGCGCATCGTCGCCCGCGGCAATGAGGTTCTGCCACAGCGTGACGATATTGCCCGTTATGAGCATCTCCCTTACTGGGAAGGCGACCTTGCCCTTCTTGAAGCGATAGCCCTGAATGGCGAAGGAGAAGTCGCCGGTGGCGGTATTGCTGTTGCCGCCCTCTATGTCGGTGACGAGGATGCCGTCGCCGCAATAGTCGATGATTTCCTGCCTTGTCCTGCGAATCTTGCCGTCGGCGCTCCAGGGAAGGAGCCTGGGCCTTACCACGTCCTCGCAGGTAGGGGAGAGGCCGGTTTTGTTGGCCATAAAGGTGTTGACGAAATACTCCCGCACGACGCCGTTTTCGATGACTGAATGGTTTTCCGTCGCGACTCCCTCGCTGTCGAAATACTTGGCCCCGAGTTCCCCGGCGCTGCGCGGCAGGTCCATAAGGTTCATGCCCTCATGGAACACTTTCTTTCCGAGCGCGTCGGCGAGGAAGCTGTTCTTCTGCTGTACATTATATGCATTGAGCGCACCCAGAATGGGGTTCACCAGCTTCTGGCTCACCTCGGAATCGATCACCAGCGTATACTTGCCGCTCCTGCAGCCCCGCGGCCCTATCTGGTCCACGGCCTCCTTGAGGGCCGCCGGCCCGACCTCTTCCGGCCTGAATTCCTTCAGGCTCGGCGACGCCGTCCACCACCCGCCGCTGTACTTGTTGCCGCCCTCGTCCTCAATAGTCAGCTCCGTCCCATATTCGAACGAAGTTTCGCTGTGCATCGCCACCAGTCCCTGACTGTCCACGATATAGTTATGGAAGTCGGAGTCGGAGTACTCGCCTTCTTCGGATATCAACTTCCAGTCGGTAGCGCCGGAGAGGGACCCTCGGCCCTCTACTGGCTTGCCTAAGAGGGAGGGTTCCCTGAGAGCCCCAGGTTTAACGACATTGTCCAGAGCAAACGCCCGGCGTTGCTCTGGAGTTATAGTTTCAAAGGCGGGATCATAAATCTCGAGCTCGGTGCCCCTGACAGCATCCTTGACGGTACGGTCGGGTGCCGGAAGGTCGCGGCAGGAATCGGGCGCGAGCAGGAGGGTCATCTCCGCGGCCTTGCGGATGAAAATGCGCAGGTCCCCCTCGTCAAGCTTATTGGTCGAATACGAACCGTAACGTCCGTCGCAGAATAGCACGATACTGAGGCTGCGGTCCTGGCAGGAGGTCACGCGGTCCACCTCGCCGTTGAGGGTGGAGACGAGGTTCATCGAACTCTTGGTAAGGCTGATACGCGCCTTCTGCGCCCCGGCCTCGGCGGCCATGGCCAGACACTTGCGGGTCAATGCCTTCTCTGCGCTCGTAATCATCACTCTCCTCCCACTGTAAGTTGTTTCACCAGCACGCTGGGAATCCCGCAGGAAACCGGAACGCTCTGCTCCTTGCCGCAGGTCCATGTGCCGTCGTCTATCCTGAGGTCGCCCGCCACCGCGACAATGTCCGCAAGCGCGCGGGGACCGTTGCCCACTATGTTGATGTCCTTCACCGGCATGGTCAGGCGCCCGTTCTCGATGAGGCGCCCGCTCTTGACGTAGAAGGTGAAATCGCCTTCGCCTATCTTGACCTGCCCGTTGCTGAACTGGTCCACGAAGATGCCCTTCTTCACGCTGGCGATTATATCCTCCAGGGTGCCGTCGGCGCCGCTTTCCATATAGGTGCAGCGCATGCGGGGGATGGGGTTGTAGCGGAAGGACTCGCGCCTGCCGTTGCCGGTAGGGGCTACGCCGAAAAACTTTGCGCTGATTCGGTCGTGCAGGTAGCTGCGAAGGATGCCGTCCTCCACCATATAGGTCTTCTGACCGGGCGTGCCCTCGTCGTCCCAGCGGCAGAAACCGCGGTTGCCCGCGATGGTGCCGTCGTCCACTATATTGATGCCCTTACGGGCAACGGGTTTGCCCATCATTCCGGAGAAAATGCTCTGGCCCTTGCGGTTGAAATCCGCCTCGAAGGCGTGGCCCATGGCCTCGTGCAGAAGGATGCCCGATGCGCCTGCGCCCATAACCACCGGCATTTTGCCGCCCTTGGGCCTGCGGGCCTCGAAGCGCTCGTCGATGCCGCGGACCGCCTGCTCCACGAGCCCGTCCAGCAGGGAGTCGGTAATCATCTCCGCCCCGACGCTGAAACTGCGTGAAGCGTTGCTGATTTCGCTCTTGCCGTCCTTCACGAACACCGTGGTGACGACTATGCTGCCTATCGGGCGAGTATCGCGTATGGTTTCGCCCAGCGAATTGTACATCAGGATTTCGCTCACCTGCCAGGCCAGCGACGCCATTACCTTATGTACGCGGGTGTCCTTTGCCCTTATCCTGCTCTCTATTGCCTGCAGCACCGGTACGAACTCGGATGCGGATGACTCTCTCCAGTCTTTCTTCATTGAATTGACAGCCATAACTGCATTATGACTGTCTTTCTGTAAATACGATGAATTGCTGTTTGCAATAGCGCTTGCTGCCTTTGCGGCATTCACAAGATTACCCCATTCAGTCGACTCTGAATACGCATAACCTGTTTTTTCGCCGCAAAGCACCCGGATGCCGCAACCGTAGTCGACATGCGAACCGCCCGAGCTGACCTCGCCGTCGCGAAGCAGCAGGGTAGTGTACACGGTGTCCTCGAAGAACAGGTCGCACCAGTCGCCTCCGCTGCGCAGGGCAACTGCGACGAGTTCCGGCAGACGCGCCGGGTCGATATCGAAATGCAGCGGATTAATCATCTTCGTCCTCGGCGGTTTCGGGGAAGGCGAGCGAACGGATCAGCTTGTACTTCTCCTCATTCTTGACGAAAGTCTCCAGATGGTTGCCCTCCGCCACGACGGTGAAGGGTATCTGCGAATTGTCGGCAAGAATCCATCGGTCGCAGAGCGGGATATAAGTGTCGAAAAGATAGTGCAGGCCCATGTAGTAGCGGCGGCGAACCACCGGCTCCGGGATATTGTGCCCTCCGGCCGCAACCCGGTCCTTCACGCGCGCAATCGCGAGTTCGGGCGAGTTGAGCCAGAAATAAAGGATGGTCACGGTGTAGTTGAGCGACCGGGCCTCCTGGATTATGCCCCCCAGCGAACGGGTGGCGAGGGTGGTCTCGATGCTGAAGTCCATGCGGTGGTCCAGCAGATAGCGGATTTTCATCAGCATATAGCGGCTGGCGGTCACCGAGGCCTGCGAAGGGTTGAACGGCGAGAGGCTCTTGGCGAACTCGTCGGAGTTAACGAACTGGCTGCATTCAAGCATTTCGGGAAGCAGGGTGTAGGAAGCGGTTGTCTTGCCGCTCCCGTTACATCCCGAAAGTATATACAGCCTAGGCATTGTTCACTCCGTATCCGAATAATGCGAAATCGCCCTTTGCAGGATCGTCGGGGAATATCTCGCGGAACGAGTCGGTAATGTCGCGGGCGGTCACTATATCCTTTGCTCTGCGCTTGGTAAGACCCAGATCCACCGCCTGCCTGTACACGTGCACGTCCAGAGGAATCACCAGGTCGCGCTTGTCGCAGTTCTTCCAGAGGCCGAGGTCCACCTTTCCGTCGTCGCGCACCATCCAGCGGCGCAGCATCCAAATCTTCTTGTTGGCAGCCTTGGGATCTTCCTTCTGGCCATAAATGCGCGTGCGCATCTGCTCTGCCGAAAGAATCTCCAAAGACTCGTTCTCCGCGTAAAACTCCTTGAGCCTCCTGCAGATTTTGGCGATTTCCGACCACTTGACGGTCCGGTGAAGCGAAGTGTTGTCGCTCCGCCAGTCACCGGCCATCACGTAGTCGTAGGGCTTCCACATCATCTCGTCGAAAAGCCTGCTGCAGTCGCGCACTATCATCGCGCGGCGTCCCCATGCGAGGTGGGCGGCGAAAACTGCCGCTATCTCCACATCCTGAAGGCAGGAATTGCCTGCCTCCCCGCCGAAGCCCAGCGTGGGCTCGACAGGATTCAGGTGCGCTGCGAAACGGCGCGGGAAGGCTATAGGGTCCTCCTCGAAGTAACGCGGATTGTTGTAGCGTTCCGCCCAGTTCCAGAGTTTTTCGGCTATGACGGGGTCCATATTATTCTGCGGTTGCAGCTTCGAGCTTGCGAAGCATTGCGAACATAAAGATTCCGGAAATGACGCAAAGTGCCATCAGTACGCTCCAGTTGACCCAGAGGGGAACATTGTTCCAGAGCATCGAAGGGATGGAGCTGAGGTAGTTGCCAACCGCGGTGGCGGCAAACCAGAGACCCATCATGAGGCCCTTGTACTGCGGAGGGGCTACTTTACTCACGAAGGAGATGCCCATCGGCGAAAGCAGAAGCTCAGCGAAGGTGAGCACCAGGTATGTGGAAATCAGATAGGTGGGCACCACCGGGTCGGGCGACACTCCGCCGACCGAAAGCAGCGACGAAGGTGCGGGCTGTCCCTTGGATGCGGCCAGCATGATGAGGTAACCGACCGCGGCCACGAACATGCCGAGACCAATCTTCTTGGGCGCCGAAGGCTCCTTGCCCTTGTTCGCGAGGGCTCCGAAGAGCGCCATCGAAACGGGAGTGAGCGCTACCACAAAGAAGGGGTTGAACTGCTGGAACTGCTGGGGCAGGATGCTGATGCTGGGAGCCATGCCGCTGTAGAGGGCATATGCGCCGCCCCAGAGTGCAAGGGTGATGCCTGCGTTGACGACCTTGCCGCCGGCCTTCTCGCTCTGGAATACTCCGAAGAGCGTGTAGATGCTGACGGCGATGAGCGCGAGCGCCCAGATGTTGAAGCCTATCTTCAGCGGACCTTCAACCGCTGTCTGGGTGTAGTCGCGGGCGAAGTAGGTGAGCGAAGAGCCGTTCTGGTGGAATGCCATCCAGAAGAAGATGACCACTGCAAACACCAGGCAGAGGGCCACGATGCGGTCCTTGGTCTGCTTGGGAGTGAGCTCCTTGACGGGAGCGCTGCCGGCTGCGGCCTGCTTGGCGTTGACGTCGGCGTGCTTGAACCAGCCGCGGCAGCCAAGATAAATCGCTATCGAAACTATGAGCGATACGCAGGCGACTGCGAAGCCCAGGTTGTAAGCTGTGGAGAGGTTGTTGATGTAGTACTGGCTGAAGTCGCCGAGGTTCATCGCCGCCACGTTTGCTCCGGGCATCTGCGACTGAAGGCTCTCGAGCAGGGAAGTGTCCGCGAGGGTGCCGCCCAGATACTGGTGTGCCAGGGCGGGGATGTCGGCCTTGTAGATGAGGCCTGCGCCTCCCAGATGCCTGTTGGTGAGTGCGGTGGCCGCGGTGGGTGCGAACATCGCGCCGATGTTGATGGCCATGTAGAAAAGGCTGAAGGCGCTGTCACGCTTTGCCGAGTACTGCGGGTCGTCGTAAAGATTGCCAACCAGCACCTGCAGGTTGCCTTTGAAGAGGCCGGTACCCACTGCAATCAGCAGCAGGGCGCCGATCATCAGGGTGAGGGCGAATCCCTTCGCCGCAAAGGCGTCGGTAGGAATGGCAAGGCAGAGATAACCGGTGAACATAACGCAGACGCCGGTGATTACGCACTTGCCGAAGCCGATCTTGTCGGCGAGCCAGCCGCCGACTACGGGCATAAAGTAAACCGCTGCCAGGAAAATGGCGTAGAACTGGCCGGCAGCAGCCGCGCTGAAGCCGAACTTTGCCTGCAGGAAAAGCAGGAAGATGGCCAGCATAGTGTAGTAGCCGAAGCGCTCGCCGGTATTTGCGAGGGCGAGGGCGAAGAGCCCCTTAGGCTGTCCTTTGAACATATTCTATAGAATTAATTTGTTGATAATCAGTTACTTCTTCTCGGGGATGGCTTCCAGCACCGCCTTGAGGTAATCCCAAACCTTCTGCACCGAAGGGATGTGGGCGCGCTCGTCGGGGGAATGGGGGCTCTTGAGGGTGGGTCCCATCGAAATCATATCGAGTCCGGGGAAGATGCCTCCGATGATGCCGCACTCGAGTCCGGCGTGGATGGCCATCACCTCGGGCTTCTTGCCGAAGAGCTTGGCATAGGTCTCTTCCATAACCTTGAGAATCTCGCTGCTCTCGTTGGGAGCCCAGCCGGAATAGCCTCCGGTGAACCTGACCTTGAATCCGGCAGGGGTGAGGGCGCTGGCGACCTTGTCGCTGAGGGCCACCTTGGCGCTGTCCACGAAGCTGCGCATCAGGGTAATTATTACCGCGCGGCCTGCGGCGATGTTCACGATTGCGAGGTTGTTGGATGTCTCCACGGTGCCGGGCATGGTCTGCGACATGCGCTCCACTCCGTCGGGGCAGGCGAGGATAGCCTTCACGAAGCCCATGGCGGTAGCGTCCTCGATGCAGTTGAGGCTGCAGCTCACGTGCTCGAAGGTAATCTCCATCGCGGGATCGGTCTGCTCGAATTCATAGAGAATCTCCTTGGCGGCCTTGATTATGATGCGGCTGGCCTTGTGGGGATCCTTGACGTAGAGCGTTGCCACGGCGTCGCGCGGGATGGCGTTGCGCATATTGCCTCCGTCGAACTGAACGAGCTTGACGTCGGTCTTGGGCAAAAGCTTATAGAGAATCCTGGCGAGGACCTTGTTGGCGTTGGCCCTGCAGAGGATGATATCCATTCCGGAGTGACCTCCCTGGCAGCCCTTTACGCTGAGGGTATATGCCTTGTAGCCCTTGGGGCGGGGGAGAGTCCTGTAATGCGCGCGGGCCTCGGTATCCAGACCGCCGGCGCATCCCACATAGAGCTCGCCTTCGGTCTCGGAATCGAGATTAATGAGGATGTCGCCCTTGAGGCTGCCGTGTTTGAGCGCATTGGCGCCGGTCATGCCGGTTTCCTCGTCATAGGTCACGAGCACCTCGATGGGACCGTGCTTGAGGTCCTTGCTCTCGGCAACCGCCATCGCCATTGCCACGCCGAGTCCGTCGTCGGCGCCGAGGGTTGTGCCCTTGGCCTTGATCCACTCGCCGTCGATCCAGGTCTGGATGGGGTCCTTCACAAAGTCGTGCTCCACGTCGGGGTTCTTCTGCGGAACCATGTCCATATGTCCCTGGAGGATGACCGTCTTGCGGTTCTCGTATCCGGGAGTGGCGGGGATGCGCATTATTACGTTGCCGGTTTCGTCGGCGAAAGTCTCTACACCGTGTTCCTTGCCCCAGGCCAGAAGGAAGGCGCGAACCTTTTCTTCGTGCTTGGAAGGACGGGGCTGCTGTGTGAGAAGATGGAAATTCTTCCACACGATTTCGGGTTTAAGGTCGTGAATGGTACTCATATTCTGTGTTATTTGGTTGTCGCTATAGGCATTGTTTCGTCTATGCCGAACTGATATACAGGCACTCTTGCCTGCAGCAGGGTGGCCTGGCCGTCACCGAGGCGCAGGGTGCAGACTGCGGGAATGCGGTAGTGCAGCAGCTGCGGCCCGGCTTCCTTGCCCTTCTTCTTTTTGGCTGGGGCGGGAGCCTCCGGCTTCTGCGCAGCGGGCACTTCCTCCGGCTTGAGCTCCACCAGATAGGGCTTGCCGCCGATGTTGTCGGCCTGCACCAGGCCTTCTTCGTCCGAAACGCGGAACGCCACATAAAGCAGCACGTCCTTTTCGGGTATCAGCTCGAAGCTGGCCTGCACCTCCGCGGTCTGGCTGCTGCCCTTGAAGAGCTCCAGGCACTCGGCCTCCATGCGGCTCAGCTCGTCGATGGTCGCCTTCATCGCTTCGCCGCTGTAGGTGGCGTCGGTGTCGCCCACAAGAATCTTGTATTTCTGCTCGCGGATGGCGAATATCCTGTCCGCCACTTCGCGGGCCTTCTGCTCCTCGCTCTTCTCCACCACAGCGCTCTGCTGCACGCTAGCGCGTCCCTGGCGGTAGAGAGTGCCGGTTTCCCTGGTGAGATTGGCGGGAAGGCCTTCCACGCTGACCGTCCCGTTCTTCGGGGCGGGGAAGCGCCAGACGTTGGTTCCTGTGGCGGGTCCTCCTTCACGGACGATGAGTCCCTGGCTGCTGAGGCTGAAGTAATCCCTGCGGCCGGCGGGAGTGATGACGGCGCTGTAACGTGCTGACTGGTCGGCTTCGGTTTTGCTCTTTACTCCGACGGAAACTATATCGTAGGTGGTTTCGTCGGCTTCTTTGGCTTCGAAACCCAGATACTTTGCAGCGTATTTGGCATAAGGACCCGCATGGAAGCAGGTCTTCTGGGCCTTTACGTCGAACATCAGCACGCTCCTCGGGAGGGCGTAGCTCACGCTGGCGGGTTCGGACGCGCTCTGTGCCCCAGCGTATGCGCACGCGCACGTGAGGGCAATCAACAGTATGGCTGTTCTTTTCATGATTCGAATGTTATTTCCACCTGCGGTGGGTCCAGAGATACGACCACGGCTGCTCGATAATATCCTGTTCGAGCAACTTGTAGTATTTTTCCATAAGTTCTTCCGGAGTATATTCAGCGGCGTTTTCGCATATAGGCACGAATTCCACTGAGTATTTGCCGGGTTCAAGGCATTTCCAGCGCAGATAGCTTACGCTCATCCCCAGCCTGCAGGCAAGCGCGGTCGCGCCTGTCATCGCAAGCGTTTCCTGGTTCAGGAACTTACCGATATTGTGCTTTGTGGCAATCTTGTAGGGATACTGGTCGGTAGGGAATATGTAGATAAACTTCTGCTTGCGGTGGGTAATGGCGAAGCGCAGTACCTCCTGCGATTCCAGATACCCGTCGAACCCGGTATCCTTGATGGAATTGCACCTGTTGTCTGCAAAAATGCGGTTCCAAAGTTCGCTCTTGGGCTTTTTATAGACGACGCCTATCTCGGAGAAGTCGGAGTGCAGAGCAATGTCCGGACTGTGGTTGTAGCTGAACCATCCGCCCAGCAGCTCCCAGTTGCCCTGGTGCGCCTGCAGCACCATCACGTTGGTGCTCTTGTCGTAAACCTCGTTGAAGACTTCCGGATTCACTATATGCACGATTCCGGATTCGTTGAGCTCCTTGCGGCCCTTCGCTCCGATCCTTCCCCCGAACCACAGGGCTTCCGCCACCAGGCATCCGAAATACTTGTAGAACCTGTCCGCAATCTTCTTCAGCTCCTTATACCTTTTCTCGGGAAAGCTCCTGGCCAGGTTTATCATAACCACATCCCTGCGGTACTGCGTAATCTTGAGTATCCAGGTAAAGAATTTCGCCCACCAGAGGTGAAATCGCAGCGGCAGCCTGGAGAGCAGCCACATAATGCCCTCCACCACCGCGACACCGAAACTTCTTTTGTCTTGCGTCATATCGTACAAATATAACTATTCTCGTTGAGAATAGCAATATTTGCCCTTAACGGCTTGCTCTGCTGGTTCGGGCCTCTCTTATGGGCTAGGTGTCGATACTGTGCTAAATTTAATGCACAGTATCCGCAAAAACACCCCCAAAATGACGATACTGTGCACCTGAAAATGCACAGTATCGACAGTAACAGCCGCTGCATCCCCACCGCGGCGTCCTGCCATCCGTAGAAGCCGCATCCTCTCCTGTCATCCTGAGGAGCCAGTAAGGCGACGAAGGATCTCAGCGTTGACAGGGGGATGTGTTCAGACGGAGGGCGCATCCAGATATCGTGAAACGGTGGAGTATTCCAGGCCGGTAATTCTGGCAAGTTGGGCTACATCTGCGCTGAAACGCCGGCGGAGCTGCTGAAAGAATTCGGGACGCTCCTCGGAAGAAAGGTTGTCGAAAGAGTCTTTGCGGAACAGCGTCCTGCACAGATCCGGGATTGCTGCCAGGATAGTTTGGTCCCGGAACGAGGGTAGGGGGTCTTTTTCCAGACGGCTTTTCGCTTTTGAAGAATTCATCAGAAAATAGCTGAACCGTTTTGGCGTCTGAAACAGATTCTCCACAAACCTTATCGGGATGTAATTTAAGGGGGAGACGAATCCTTCCGGAGTGAGTTCATAGCTGGGAGGCAGTGTTGCGTTACAGTGGAATATACGATATCTGCCTCTCTCGGAAAGGGATCCAATTGTTTTCCCGGTACTGTGATTTTGATTGAAGAATACAGAGCCACACCCCCATGGGTACTGGGACGGGAAGGTGCAGATGTTCGCGGCCACCGGATTCATCAGCACATATGCGATGGCCCGCTCAAGCGATTCGGGTTTCAGACCAAGCTGAAGAATGTCCACATCGTTGCGGCGGAGCATCTTTTTCTGCCCGTACTTCTTTGAAACATAGCGGCTGTAGAACTGCTTGAATTTGCATATAAACTCAAAGGCGTCTTCGTAAGACGATTCAAGCACAAAGTGCACATGGTTTGACATCAGTACAAAGCAAAGTACCCTAACCGGCACGAGCAGCGCTATTACCGCAACCATATTCATTGCCACTACAAAATCCTCCTCTTCCTGGAACCAGATTCTGTCCGAAAGATGCTCCGTGCTTATGAGCCAGTATTCTTTTCTTGCCATATCGTTTTTTGCAGCAAAGAAAGTCAAATAATCTAATCGCGGGTGGGTAAAAACATGGGTAAAATTATCTTTTTATGTTTTTGATACAGATTTATTTTGACTATATTTGTCACAGCCCTCTCCGAGAATGCTTCGGGGGGGGGCTAAACTCGTTTATAATCAGTTGGTTACAATATGAGGCAGATTCTCTACATTTCTTTCGCAGCTGCAATTGCGCTGCTGGCGGTATCGTGCAAAAAGGACAATGCGGGCAAGAGGAGCTCGCCCAAGACTCCAGTTCCGGAGGCGATTGATCTGGGGACAATTGTCAACGGAAAGAATGTAAAATGGGCATCGTTCAATATAGGCGCATCCAAGCCTTACGAGTATGGTGATTATTTTGCATGGGGTGAAACAACCACCAAAACAGATTATTCGTGGGGAACATACGCATATGCCACCGGTGCAAGTAGTAAGCTTACGAAATATTGTCATGAGGACGGAACATCATATTGGGATGCAACTTCCAAGCCCGACGGCCCCGACGGAATAGAGACACTCTACCCTTCCGACGATGTAGCACACGCAAAATTGGGCGGAGGTTGGAGAATGCCAACTTTTGACGATTTTAAGGCCCTGCGTGCCCTGAAGACAAAGGCCGAAGAAGAGAATTCTGATTATATTTGGGAGCCATGGGTTTTCGCAACCGACGAGAACGGGGATGAGGCGAAGGATTCAAATGGAAATGTGATTTATGGACTGCGCATCACCCGCAAATCTACAAATGCGGTTCTTTTCCTTCCTGCCGCAGGTTACTGCGATGGAACTACAATCGGTAAACAAGTCGGTATATTTGGCTATTACTGGTCGTCATACCTTTATGTGGCCAACGCGAACTGCGGCTACCGTTTCGATGTATATGAAGATGGGAGTGGTTTTATGCCAAGTAGTCGGTCCATGGGATTATCTGTGCGTCCCGTCACAGACTAGGTGTCGATACTGTGCCAAGTCCGATGCACAGTATCAGCAAAAACACCCCTAAAATGACGATACTGTGCACTCGAAAATGCACAGTATCGACAGTAACAGCCGCGGAGGGGATGCAGCGGCTGCGAACGACCTTGAGCGAAAAGGTCCCCGGGGAGCCGCAGCGGAGGGGTCGTCTCGTGACGGCGTCTGTTCAACGACTGTTAAGCCGCGCAGCGGATTAAAAAGGAGGCGTCAGCCGTCAAGGGCCCGCAGCAAGGCGAGCCCTTTTTGCGAAGTCGGGAGTGAGTGGCCGCCTGCTCCCCGCCGCGGAGGGGTTAGCGATTGGAGTCGATACCGCGGTGCCAGAAGCGGTAGGTGATGTCCTGGCGATGGAGATAGAGCCGTTGGTTGGTGCTGCGGCGGTTGAGGGGCCCGTACTTGGGGATGTAGGGCCCGACCTTGACGTAGTCGAAGGTATCCCAGATGTCGTCCTCCACCTCCTCGCGGCCGGAATACAGAGCCAGCGCCATGTCGGGATGCGAGGCCTTCAGATGGGCCGCCAGGCGCATCAGCGCGGCATGGTCGCGCCCCTCGCCTAAGAAGAGAAAACAGTTCACCCCGAAATTGTCCGCAATGAGCGAATCGATGATTGCCGGGGTAAGCTCGTCGCCTATATCCTCCCGCAGAAAAGGGGAGTGGCAACCGATACAAGTACCCTGACAGTTGCTGATGTCAACTGCCAGGGTAAGTTTGTCCGGTATTTCCTCAAGGACGACGGACGTCATCCGCGGGACGTACTTGATCATTAAGCCTGCAACTTGGCGTCCTTGGGCTCGTCGATGTAGAAGCGGCGTCCTGCCTCCTCCTGACGCATCTCGCTGAAAGAGGAAACCCTCTTGAGATAGCCGATGACGCGGGTGAGGTAGTCGAGGTTGGTGCTTCCGCACTTGGGGCATACCTCCAGCGTGTCCTTGCTGATGTAACCGCACTCGTTGCACACGGTATTGCGGCAGTTGAAGGTGAAGTAGTTGGTGCCGTAATGGGCAGCAACGTTCAGCAGCTGGCGGTACTGGTCCTTGGTGAGATGCTCCGCGATGTTCATGTGCAGGGCGCTTCCGCCGTCGAGATACTGCACGTACTCCTCGCCGTGAAGCTTGAACTTGTCGATCATGCTCAGGCTCTCGTCCTCCGGGTTGTAGAAGTAGGAGGAGTACATGTTATGCTTCTCGGACACGAAATAACCGTCCTTCTTGTCCCACTTGTAGTTCTTTCCGGAGAGATTCTCGCCGGGAACGAACTCGGTGTTGAACATGCACTCCTTGGTGCGGTCGGCGCGGTTGGCCTTGTTGATGGTCTCGAGCAGGGTGTTCACGAACTCCTTGTAGGCCTCGTTGGGGCCGATTTCGAGTCCGAGGAACTCGGCTGCGTCGGTGAGGCCGTTCACGCCGACGGTGAGGTACTGCCTCTTCATGTCGATGAAGCCGGCGCGGTACACGTCGAGCATCTCGGCCTTGAGGAAGTCCTTGATAATCTCGTTGAAGGCGGTCTGGTACTTGTGCACCTTCTCGGTCTCGAAGGTCACGCTCTCGCGGATGGCCTGGTAGAGGTCGTCCTTGTCGTAGGAACCCGGCTCGAGGGGTTTGCCCTGCTCAAGCTCCACACCCTTTGCCTCGAAGTACTTGCGGGCTGCATCCTGGATGAGACGGTTGAGGTTGAGCGTCATGACGCTCTTGCTGCCGGTCGATACGGAAGCGGTACCCATGGAATACTGGTGGGTGGTGTGGTTGTGGTCCTCGTCGGAACCGTCCAGGTCCTTGAGGGAGTTACGCAGGCGGCAGCAGCTGGAAAGGCTGTCGGGGCTGTTGGAGAGGTAGCAGAAGAAGCTGTGACCCTTGCTCCACATCTCGGCGGTGAAGTCGGCGTAGTCCTTGTCCACGAAGTCCGTGCGGTCTTCGGTGGTAAGCAGGGCCATGGTCTCCACGGGGAAGGTGAGGATATAGTGGTTGCGCTCCTCGTTGAACCACTCCATGAAGTGCTTCTGGAGCCACGAGAGAGTCTTCCATACCGGTGCGCTGCCGTCGGGGAAACGGAAGTCGGAGAAAACGCCGTTGAAGTAGGGCTCGTCGAAGTAGCCTATGTTCCAGAACACGGTCTGGTAGCCGCGGTTGCCGGCGGGCATGTTCATCGAGTGCACAACCTGCTGGAAGCAGTTGTCGATGACCTTCTCGAGGGTGCGCTGCTTGCGGTTCTTCTCCACCACCTCGTCCAGATGGTCGAGATAGTCGTCGCCGTAGTCCTTGCGGATGAAGTAGTCGAGATACATCAGGAACTCAGGTGTGGCCACCGCGCCCATGAACTGGGAGGAGATGGAGTACACCAGGTTGATGAACTCGCCGCAGAAGCTCTTGAGGTCGGTGGGGGCGATGGATACGCCGCCCAGTTCCTTGAGGCCGCTCACGAGGAAAGGATACATGGTGATTGCCACGCAGTAGGGATAGCCCGGGGTGCCGCTCTCGTCGTGCTTGTAGAGAACATGGCTCTCGAGATCCGTGATATACTGCTCGGCAAGGTCGCGGCCATAGAGGGCGCGGATCTTGTCCTGCATGATATAGCGGTTCTGCTTGATGTTGTTCTCCTTGTAGAGCTCGTTGCCCAGCGTCACGATGTTCTTGCGGGTGACGTTGGCGTTGGCGTCGAACTTGCTGCCGGTGGCGGCGTTGGAGGCCTTGATGTAGTCCTTGATGAAGTCGCGTTTCTTGCGGAAATCCTTAGCTTCGTCGAACTTGGTAATATACTCCTGGGCCGCTTTCTTGTTGATGGACATAAGCGCGTCAACGACCTGACGGCGAATCTCCTGACTGGTCATTCCGTCATAGAGGTGAAGATTGTCGGTAATGGACACGACAACTTCTTCCGGGGCCCTCTGTCCCGTAGAGCGGTAAGCGCAGCGAATACCCTTCTTCAGTTTTTCGAGATCGAACTCTTCAACTGTTCCGTTGGTTTTCTTAACTTCCATATAATCAATTGGTTACGTTTATTCAAAAAGTGCAAGGGGCTAAAAAACCCGACCTGTGGAATCCAGGCCGACACTGGTTTAGGCTCTCTTTGCAACGGCAAAGTTAGGAAAACGGGAGGCACGTTTTGATGCCTCCCGTTCCCAAGTTATTAACACTTCACTAACAATCCTAAACAGGAATTGTTGTAGGGCTTATTGAGCCTCCAGTAGTATAACATGACTGTGCCAGTCGTTGTGGCCGTTGTAAACATCTTTCTCGGGGAAGTAGAATCCGCTGGCCATGAGGTAAGCGCCGGAAACCGTCTTGCCGTCGAGGGCGGATACGGGTTCGCCTTCGACCTTGTTGAGCTCGGTGACCTTGTAGTTCTTTGCAGGGTCGAGGCCTGCCAGAGGCACGCGGGCGGGATGGTCGTTGCGGAAGAACCCGGTGCGCCACCAGAAGAACACAGCCTGGGACTTATCCTCGTTGGTGTAGAGGAGCGAAGCGAGGCCCTTGCCGTCGTAAGGGGACACAAGGCGGTAGATGTCGCCGCACTGCACCACAGGGCGGATCTTCTTGTACTCGGTGACCGCCTTGCGGCAGATGTCCTTCTCTTCCTCAGTCATCTGTGCCGGCTGGAGCTCGAAGCCGAGGCGTCCGCTCATGGCTACGTCGATGCGGTATTTCAGGGGAATGACGCGTCCGGTCTGATGGTTGGGTGATGCGCTCACGTGGCAGGCCATCATCTCGGCGGGGAAGAAATAAGAGGTTCCCCACTGGATGTTGATGCGCTGCAGGGCGTCGGTATTGTCCGAAGTCCACACTTCGTCGAACCAGGGCATGGTGCCCCAGTTCACGCGCGCGCCTCCGCTGGCGCATGCCTGTATAATAAGGTCGGGATAGGCTTCGCGTACGCGGTTAAGCACTTTCTCGAGCCCGCGCTGGTATTCGATATAAAGATGATTCTGGTTCTTGAGCCAGGGCGAGCCGGGGGAGCGCATAATATTGTTGCAGTCCCACTTGACGTAGGCTATGCCGGGAGCCTGCTTCATAACGCCGTCCAAGATGCCGAAGACGAAGTCCTGCACCGCAGGGTTGCAGAGATCGAGGACCATCTGGGTGCCGCCGCGTCCGGGAACGGGTTCGCGGCCGGCTGCGTTGAGCACCCAGTCCGGATGCTTCTCGTAGAGCTCGCTGCGGGTGTTCACCATTTCGGGCTCAATCCAGATGCCGAACTTGATGCCGAGGTCCTTGCAGCAGTCCACCATTCCCTGAAGGCCGTGGGGGAGTTTCTTCTTCTGAAGCTGCCAGTCGCCGAGGCCCTGGATGTCGGTGTCGCGGGGATACTTCTCGCTGCCGAACCAGCCGTCGTCTATGACGAAGAGCTCGCCGCCGATACTGGCGACGTCGGCCGCCATCTTGTGCATGACGGGCTCCTGGATATCCATGTAGACGCCCTCCCAGCAGTTGAGGAGGATATCGTTAGGCTGTCCGCCGTGGGCGAGGCGGTATTTGCGTCCCCAGCGGTGGAAGTTGCGGCTCACTCCGCCGAGGCCTTCGTCGCTCCAGCTGTAGGCAAGCTTCGGGGTGACGAATTCTTCGCCTTTGGCAAGGGTGTACCAGGCGTCGGCGGGGCTGATGCCCGCGAAGAAACGGTGGGTGCCCTCCAGGGTTACTACCCTCATTTCGAAATTGCCGCCGTATTCCAGGGCTGCGCCTATTACGCGGCCGGTATTCTCCTGAGGTTTGCCGTCGAGCGACAGCATCACCTCCGAATGTGCCACGGCATTGTCGCGCACTCCGCCGTGGGTGCTCACCTCACGGGTTCCGTTTACGAGCGGCTGGCTTACTACCCGGCATTCGTCGGCCCAGCCTCCGTGCAGGGATGTCATCCACACATCTCCTTCCTGGATGGGCAGGAATCCGGAGTCGTAACGGTGCAGGATCACCGGCTTCTTGCCGGCGTTGTGAATCGCCGCCCAGGTTTCGATGAGGTTCTCTTCGGTATAACTGCGCAGGAAAATCTTAACCGTAAAGAACGGATAGAGGGGATCCTTGCAGAGTATCTCTATGTCCTTGCCGCCGTCCCAGGCGCTTTCCTTCACGCTTTCGGTGCGAAGGTCGGCACTAACGTTGCCGTCGGGCATCTCTACGCTGAGCGCGTCGGGTTCCGAAGTGCGGTCGAAGCGGGCCGGATAAAGGTCGAAGACCTTGCCGTTCAGGCCGACGGAGGCGGCGTCGCCCGGCTGCAGCCTGGCACCGTAATAAAGAATCTGGGGATGCCGGCCCTGTTCTGCCTTGATTACCAGGCTTGTGTTCCTGGTGTCGATAACGGTCTGCGCATTTGCGCAAATACCGCCTGCCAGCAGAGCCAGCGCGGCGATAACAAAGTGGATTTTATTGGTCATAGCCCTCAAATATAGCAAAAAAAACGAAGCGGCCTTTCGGTCGCTCCGTCAATTTCAACAGGAATCCCGTATTACTCGGCGGGTTCGGCTGCAGGGGCCTCTTCTGCGGGAGCGTTCTCGGCGACGACTGCCACCTTGATCGCTGCGGAAATGGCCTTGTAAACCTTCACGCTGCCTTCGTATTCTCCGGCTTCCTTGATCTCGGGAAGGCTGATGTGGCGCTTCTCGACCTCGAATCCGGCCTGTGCGAGAACATCGGCAACCTGGGCTGCGGTAACGCTGCCATAGAGTTTGCCGCTCTCGGCCACCTTGACGGTCACCTTAACGGGCACTGCGGCAATCTTTGCTGCAAGAGCCTCGGCGTCCGCCACGAGCTTTGCCTCCTTGTGGGCGCGCTGGCGAAGGGTTTCCTCGTGCTGCTTGAGAGCAGACCTGGTTCCCATCACTGCAAAGCCCTGGGGAATAAGATAATTGAGAGCGTAACCACTCTTTACTTCTACGACGTCTCCGGCCTCGCCGAGACCCGCAACTTCTTTCTTAAGGATGATTTTCATGGCGCTCAATTATTTAAGAAGGTCGGTAACATAAGGAAGCAGGGCGAGGGAGCGGGCGCGCTTGACGGCCTGCGCTACCTTGCGCTGGAACTTGAGGGAAGTACCGGTGATGCGGCGGGGAAGAATCTTACCCTGCTCGTTCAGGAACTTCTTGAGGAATTCGGGATCCTTATAATCCACGTATTTGATGCCTGCCTTCTTGAAACGGCAGTACTTCTTCTTGCGAACCTCTACGGTAGGAGGGTTCAGGTAACGGATGTTAGCGTCTGTCTGTGCCATAGTTTAGTCCTCCTTTGCTTCTTCGATGTCAACTTCGATGTCGAGTTCCACGTCGTTGTCCTTTGCAGGGGCGGGAGCGGCGGATTCGGCCTTCTTGCCGGATGCCTTCATTTCGCGGCGATGCTCGGCGTATGCAACTGCATCCTTGTCGAGAGCGACGGTAAGGAAGCGGATGATGCGCTCGTCACGCTTGAACTGAACTTCCAGGTTGCTCACGAATTCGGGAGCTGCCTTGAACTCGATAAGATAATAAAAACCAGAGGTTTTGTGCTGGATCGGGTACGCGAGCTGCTTGAGCCCCCAATCCTCCTGGTACACGATTTCGCCACCGTTCTCGGTGATGAACTGGGTGTACTTGGCAACCGCTTCCTTCATCTGTTCATCAGACAAAACGGGAGTTGCAATGAAAACGGTTTCGTACTGTTTAATCATTTGACTTTTAATTAGTTGTAAAAATTAGCCCTTCGGGCGTTTCCCAAAGGGCTGCAAATATAGGAATTATCCGCGAAAAAACAAAAGAATTATTTCTTCTTTTCCTCTTTCGGCCGGTCGTCGCCGTGGGAATCCTTGTAGACGAAGCGGCGGATTTTCTGGGTTGCGGTCTTCTCGAAGGGATCCTTCACCGCATTCACCTCGCTGATCTGCGAATTCTTGCCCACAAGCTTGTTGATGCGCTCCATAAGCGCCTTCTTGCGCGCCTCTATCGCTTCGTAGAACTTCTCCTCGCCCTCGAGGTCCCAGTCCAGCACGTTGTCCTCGAACTTCACAAGCGCAACGAGCTTGCCTCCGCGCTCCATCACCAGGCTCTCGCTCACGCCTTCCTCGTCGTTGATCACCTGCTCTATCTCCTCGGGGTAGATGTTCTCCCCGGAGGGGCCCAGGATGGTGTTGTTGAGGCGGCCCTTGATGTAGTAGTTGCCGTATTTGTCGACGGTCGCCACGTCGTTGGTGCGGAACCAGCCGTCGTCGTCGATAACCTGCGCGGTGCGTTCGGGGTCTTTGTAGTAACCCATCATCACGTTGTCGCCGCGGCAGATTATTTCGCCTTCGCCGGTTTCGGGATTGACGTCGCGCAGCTTCACCTCCACCTTGCAGGAAGGGATGCCGATGGAACCCACCGCCGTGCGTCCTACCATGGCGTTGCACACCAGGGGAGCGCATTCGGTGAGCCCGTAGCCGATGGCGTAGGGGAAGCGGCATTTCTTGAGGAAGGCTTCCACGGCCGGGTCGAGCTTGCTGCCGCCGATGCCGAAGAAGTGCAGCTTGCCTCCGAAGGTCTTGTAGAGCCTGCGGCCGACCAGCCAGTGGAAGAGGCCGGGAAGGCGCCTGCGCATCCAGCTGAGGGTGCGGCTGCCGCCCACCGTAGGGACTATGCTCTTCTTATATACCTTTTCTATAATAAGGGGAACCACGCACATTACGGTCGGGCGCACCTTCTTGATCGCGGGCATCAGGATGCTGGCGGTAGGCGGCTTGGGCAGATAATACACGCAGGCGCCGACGTAGACCGGATAGAGGCATCCCAGCGCCATCTCGTAGGTGTGCGCCATGGGGAGGATGCTCAGGAAGCGGTCCTTGGGGAAGCATCTTTCCGCCTTGTGGGCGGCCATTATGTTCTGGCAGAGATTGCGGTGGCTGAGCATTACGCCCTTGGCCTTGCCGGTGGTGCCGGAAGTATAGATTATCGCCGCCAGTTCGTCCGCGGTGGGAGCTTTCACCCAGCCGTCGCACTGGAAGGCGTTCTTTTCTTTCTTGATGAGCTCGAAGGTCTCGATGTCGATTACCAGCGTCATCTTGTCGATGCAGGCCTGGTTGACCTTGGGCAGAAGCCTTTTGGAAACGAAGAGCACGCGGCTCTCGGAATGCTCCAGGATATTGGTGATCTCGTTTTCGGAGCTGTCCGGAAGTATGGGGATGGCAACCCGGCCGAAAGCGGTCGCAGTAAAGAACGCGACCGTCCAGTTGGGCATATTCTGAGAAAGGATGGCCACCTTGTCGCCCGCTTTGATGCCGAAGCGCGAAAGCCTCTGGCTCTGAAGGTCGCAGGTGGTGCGGAACTTGGCGTAGGAATATGCCTGCCCGCCGTCCACGAAGCGGCTGAAGCGCCTGCGCGCGAAACGCTCGGTGGAAGTCTCGAAGAGTTCGCGGAGCGTCTGCGGATAATGGTCCCTGTGGTTGGGCAGGATTCTCATCGGGTTCCATCTGCGGAACACGTTGCGTATCCTGTAGGGGTGTTTGTGGAGTCTCATAAGCTAAGGTTTAAGTTTAAGTTCGGTTTTTATTCTTCGCTGTAGATGTATCCTTTCCGGTGGCAGCCCTCAAGGTGCATCTTGCGGTAATGTTCCTGCACGGCTTCTAGGTCGGCTTTGGTGTCTCCCGTGGGAGTGAATTTCTCCCCGATGCCTATATGCTTGGTTTTCCAGTCGAAATAGCCCAGGTAGATGGGCGCGCCCGTTTCTTTGGCGATGAAGAGGAACCCCGTCTTCCACTTTGCGGCGGCCTTTCTGGTCCCTTCCGGGGCCAGGGCCAGCTTGAAGAACTCTTCGCCCTGCATCTGCTCGACCAGGCTCCTGACCATCCCTCCGGGGCCTTTGCGGTCCACGGGAATGCATCCGCAGCTGCGCAGAATGGGCCCGAGGGGCCAGAAGAAGAATTCCTTCTTGATCATCACGTGCGCAACCTCGCCAAAGGCGGAATAAAAGAAGTAGGAAACCAGAAAATCCCTTACGGAAGTGTGCGGGACGCCCAGGATGATGCCTTTGTTCTCGGGAACCGGGCCGCCGTCGGCAGTCCATCCCATAGCCTTCAGGCACCAGGCGCAGAAGCGTGTCCAGCGTTTGCCGTAATGAGTTTTAAGCTTTGCCATCAGATGTCGATGTCTTCCAGTTCGGATTCGCTGCGCAGGTTCTGCATGATGAAGGCCTGACGCTCGTAAGTGTTGTCGCCCATGTAGAATTCCATTATGTCGGAACTCGATTCCTCTTCGGCAAGGTTCACCTCATCGAGGCGCATTCCCTCGCCGATGAAGTCGGCGAACTCGTTGGAACTGATCTCTCCCAGGCCCTTGAACCGGGTGATTTCAACCTTGCTCTTGAGGTCCTTTATGGCCTGCTCCTTCTCTTCGATGGAGTAGCAGTAACGGTTCTCTGTCTTGTTGCGGACGCGGAAGAGGGGAGTCTGGAGGATATATACGTGCCTGCGGCGGATGAGGTCGGGGTAGTATTTCATGAAGAAGGTGAGCACCAGCATGCGGATGTGCATTCCGTCGTCATCGGCATCGGTGGCCACCACGATGTTGTTGTAGCGAAGGTTCTCGAGGTCGTCCTCTACGCCCAGGGCCGAAATGAGCAGGTTGAGTTCTTCGTTCTCGGCCACCTTCTTGCGGCTCTCCTTGAAGGAGTTGATGGGCTTGCCCCTGAGGCTGAACACAGCCTGGTAGTTGGAGTTGCGGGCCTTGGTGATGGTGCCGCTTGCGGAGTCGCCCTCGGTGATGAAGATGCTGCTGCGCTCGATGTCCTCCTGCGTTTTTTCGGTGACCTTGTCGTTGTAGTGGTAGCGGCAGTCGCGCAGCTTGCTGTTGTAGACGGAGGTCTTCTTGTTGCGCTCGCGGGTTTTCTTCTGGATGCCGGAAATCTCCTCGCGCTCCTGCATGCTCGACTTGATCTTGTCCTCGATGATGGGGACAATCTCCTTGTGGATATGAAGGTAATTGTCCAGGTTCTTGGAAACGAAGTCGTTGACGTAGCTGCGGATGGTGGGGCCGACGTCGACCTTGAGCGCTCCGTGCTCGTCGCGGTCCTGCTTCTCCCACATGTAGTTGGACCCGAGCTTGGTCTTGGTCTGCGCCTCGAAGGTAGGTTCCTGAATCTGTATGCTGATGGCTCCCACGACGCCCTGGCGGCAGTCTTCGGGAGTATATCTGCTGTTCTTGAAGAATTCGCGAAGCGTCTTGGCGATGGCTTCGCGGTAGGCCGCCAGATGGGTGCCGCCGTCGCGGGTGTTCTGGCCGTTGACGAAGGAGGCGATGTTCTCGCCGTAGGCGTTGCCGTGGCTGAGCACTATCTCGATATCTTCGCCCTCAAGATGGATGGGTGGGTAGAGGGGCTCTTCGCTGAGGTTTTCGCGCACCAGGTCGAGAAGGCCGTTTTCGCTGCGGTAGGCAACTCCGTTGAGGTTGAGAACCAGTCCCTTCTTAAGGTATGAGTAGTTCTTGACCATAGTCTCGACATAGTCCATGTTGTATTCGTACTTGCCGAACATCATGGGGTCGGGACGGAATTCCACGAGGGTACCGTTCTTCTCTTTGGTGGGGCCTGTGCCCTGGTCCTTGAGCTCGCCGCGCTCGAAACGTGCCCAGGAGCACTGGCCGTCGCGGTGCGAACATACGTAGAAGACCTCGCTGAGGGCGTTCACGGCCTTGGTTCCCACGCCGTTGAGGCCCACGCTCTTCTTGAATGCCTTGTCGTCGAACTTGCCGCCGGTGTTGAGGTCCTTGACGGCGGTAATCACGCTGCCGAGGGGAATGCCGCGCCCGAAGTCGCGCACGGTCACCTGGCCCTCGTTAACCTCTATGTTCACCTGCTTGCCGAAGCCCATCGCATACTCGTCGATGGAGTTGTCCACGATTTCCTTCAGCAGAACGTAGATACCGTCGCCGGGGTTGCTTCCGTTCCCCAGGCGGCCGATGTACATACCCGGTCTGCGTCTGATGTGTTCAACGCCTTCGAGGGTGCGAATGTTGGCCTCTGTATAGTTCGATACACTGCTCATAACCTACAAAGATAGCAAAAATCTACTTTTTAACCACTCCCCGCAGGTGTAAAACCACAGGTTTTTTGATGTCGGAAAGGTAAACCGTGATGGTTTTGTCGAAACTGTGGGGGCCCTCGTCGTTCTTGTAGGTGGCTTCCACGGTTCCCTTCCGGCCCGGAGCGAGCGTTTCGCGCGTCCACTTGACTCCGGTGCATCCGCAGGAGGATACTGCCGAGAGTATGGTAAGGGGCTCCTCGCCCACGTTGGTGACGGTGAACGAGCAGGAAACGGGACCGGACCCGGCGGCGATGGTGCCGAAGTCGTATACTGTGGCGTCAAACTCGGCCCTGGAGCCTATCAGCACGCCTAGAAGCAGCATCAAAAGTTTCATATTGCAAAAATAAAAATGCTATTGATAATTCACAACAAAAACCTTACCTTTGCGGTAACATTTAAAGATTAAAACAATTATGGCTCACAAAATCGATCCCGACATCTGTGTCGCTTGCGGTACCTGCCAGGGCGAATGCCCGACCGGCGCCATCAAAGAAGGTGATGTTTATTCCATTGATCCCGATGTGTGCATCGACTGCGGTTCCTGCGCAGGCGCATGCCCGACCGGTGCTATCTCGGCGGAATAAATTGCTGGAAGACAAGAGACTTAGAATTTTCGTGACTGCGGTGGAATGTGGTAATTTCACCGCAGCCGCCCGTTTATTGCACATCACCCAGCCTGCGGTAACCCAGAATATTGCCGATCTCGAGAACGAACTCGGGGCAAAACTCCTGGACCGCGGCCGCTCCGGCATCAGCCTTACCGACAAGGGCGAACTCTTCTACGGTTACGCCCGCCAGATTCTTCACTGGTACGAAGTCGCGAACAAGGCCTTCCATCCCCATCCCCTCGACATAAACGCCGCCCCGGTGGAACCGCATCGGCTCAAACTGGAGGATGGCTCCGAGGCCCTGGTCTGGACCTCCGGGGGAGACATCCACATCGAACTTCCCAAGAAATAATAAAAACGGCGGAGCATCGAGCTCCGCCGTTTTCATCTTCTTGCTTGCGGATTACTTACCCGCAAGCTTTTTGTAGGTTTCCAGACGGATCTTGGCGAACTCTTCGGTCTTCTCCAGAAGCTCCTGGGCCCTGTCGGGGAAGAGCTTGTAGAGGGATGCGAAGCGAACCTCACCCTTGAGGAAGTCCTGGAACTTGCTCCAGTCGGGTTCCTTGCTGTCGAGGGTGAACGGGTTCTTGTCCGTGCCTTCGAGAGTCGGGTTGTAGCGGTAGAGATGCCAGTAGCCGCACTCGACTGCGAGCTTCTCTTCGCGCTGGCTCAGACCCATGCCGGCCTTGAGGCCGTGGTTGATGCAGGGTGCGTAGGCGATGATGAGCGAAGGTCCGTCGTAGGCCTCGGCTTCCTTGATAGCGTTCATGTACTGAACCGGGCTTGCACCCATTGCCACCTGGGCAACATAGACGTAGCCGTAGCTGATGGCCATCATGCCGAGATCCTTCTTGCGGATCTTCTTGCCGCTTGCCGCGAACTTGGCGATTGCGCCTGCGGGGGTACTCTTGGAGCTCTGTCCGCCGGTGTTGGAGTATACCTCGGTGTCGAGCACAAGGATGTTCACGTTTTCACCGCTTGCGAGCACATGGTCGAGTCCGCCGTAGCCGATATCGTAGGAAGCACCGTCGCCGCCGATTATCCACTGGCTGCGTGAAGGGATGTAGTTCTTGAGTTCGAGCAGGGCCTTGCTGGTTTCGCAGCCGCACTTCTCCATAAGAGGAACGAGCTTGTCGGCCACCTCGCGGGTGATCGCGTAGTCGTTACGGTTGTCGAGCCACTTCTGGTAGAGGGCCTTCATCTCGTCGGAGCACTTGCTGCACTCCAGACCCTTCTGCATGAGGGCCGCGACAGTCTCGCGGATGCGGTCGGAACCGAGATGCATGCCGAGACCGAATTCGCAGAAGTCCTCGAAGAGGGAGTTGGCCCATGCGGGGCCGTGGCCCTTTGCGTCGGTGCAGTAAGGCGATGCAGGGAACGAAGCGCCGTAGATGGAGGAGCATCCGGTAGCGTTGGCAATCATCATGTGGTCGCCGTAAAGCTGGGTGATGTTCTTGATGTACGGAGTCTCGCCGCAGCCTGCGCAGGCGCCGGAGAACTCGAACAGAGGCTGTGCGAACTGGGCTGCCTTGAGGTTGCTCTTGGGATCCAGGGGAGTCTTGTAGCCGACCTTGGCGTGCAGATGGTCGTAGACCTCCTGCTCAGCCACATGCTCGGTATAAGGCTGCATGCTGAGGGACTTTTCGGGCTTGGTGGGGCAGACGTCGACGCAGTTGCCGCAACCGGTACAGTCGGCGGTGGAAACGGCCATGATGAACTTGAAGTCCTTGAGGTTGGCCTTTCCTTCGGCGACCTTCGCTCCTGCGGGCAGAGCCTTGGCCTCGTCTTCGGTGAGGAGGAACGGGCGGATGCAGGCGTGAGGGCAGACGAATGCGCAGTTGTTGCACTGGATGCAGCTCTCGGGATTCCACACGGGAACCGTCACCGCCACGCCGCGCTTCTCGTACGCGGACGTGCCTGCGGGCATCGTGCCGTCCATATAAGGAAGAAATGCGCTCACGGGGAGGGTATCGCCTTCCTGGGCGTTCACCACGTCGGCGATGTTCTTTACGAACTCGGTCGCAAGACGTGCCTTGCCGGGATTCTCGAACTTGGCCTCGATCTTCGCCCAGTCGGCGGGGATGGCCACCTCGGTGTACTCGCCGCCGCGGTCGATTGCCGCGTAGTTCATGTTCACCACGTTCTCGCCCTTCTTGCCATAGCTCTTGAGGGCGGCGTCCTTCATATACTTGACGGCGTCGGCGTAAGGGATGATGCCGGTAATCTTGAAGAAGGCGCTCTGGAGGATGGTGTTGGTGCGTCCGCCGAGGCCGATTTCAGCCGCAATCTTGGTGGCGTTGATGATGTAAAGCTTGATATGCTTCTTGCCGATGACGCTCTTCACGTTGTCGGGGATGCGCTCGAGAGTTTCCTTCTCGTCCCAGAGGGAGTTGAGCAGGAGGCTGCCGCCTTCCTTGATGCCCTTGAGCACGTCGTACTTCTGCAGGTAGCTCGGTACGTGGCAGGCCACGAAGTCGGGGGTGCTCACGAGGTAGGGAGCCTTGATGGGCTCTTTACCGAAACGCAGGTGCGAGCAGGTGTAGCCGCCGGACTTCTTGGAGTCGTAGTCGAAGTAAGCCTGGCTGTAAAGG
>JAFZWD010000013.1 GCA_017617495.1 Bacteroidales bacterium | reverse complement strand
TAGGGGCCTAATTTTTATTAAAGTTTTATGGACACACTCAGTTACAAAACAGTTTCGCTCAACGAGGCGACTGTGAACAAGCAGTGGGTTTGCATCGACGCAACTGACCTCCCTCTGGGACGTCTTGCTTCCAGGGTTGCCCTTGTCCTCCGCGGCAAGAACAAGCCCGGCTTCACCCCCAACGTCGACTGCGGTGACAATGTCATCGTCGTCAACGCCGAGAAGGTGGCCCTCAAGGGAAACAAGATGACGGACCGCGTTTACACCCGTTACACCGGTTATCCGGGCGGGCAGCGCTTCGCCACCCCCAAGGAGATCCTCGCGAAGAGGCCTGCAGAGCTTGTGAGGATGGCAGTTAAGGGTATGCTGCCGAAGAACCGTCTGGGTAGCAAGATCCTCAAGAACCTGCATGTTTATGCGGGCGCCGAGCATCCCCACCAGGCTCAAAACCCTAAGGTTATCACTCTTAAAGAACTTTAAACGCAAATGGAACAGACAAACGCCCTTGGAAGACGTAAAGCAGCTGTGGCCCGCGTTTATCTCACCGCCGGCAAAGGCAATGTCACGATCAACGGTCGCGCCCTCGAGGATTATTTCCCCCAGGACGGTCTCCGCTATATTGTGAATCAGCCGTTTGCAGTGGCGGGAGCAGAAGGCAAGTTCGATGCCAAGATCACCCTCGTGGGTGGCGGCACCAAAGGACAGGCCGAGGCCGTAAGGCTCGGTATCGCCCGCGCTCTTTGTGAGGTGGATGCAGAAGCGTACCGTCCGGCCCTCAAGGCAGCCGGTTTCCTGACTCGCGACGCCCGTGAGGTGGAGCGCAAGAAACCCGGTCAGCCCGGTGCCCGCCGTCGCTTCCAGTTCAGCAAACGTTAATCGCAGAACCGCTTTACAATTGCACAGACGCGGTTCAAACCGCCCGAGTGGAGGTTGCCGCGCTGCGGAAAAGACGGAAGACCTGCAAGGCAGTTACTTCCATCTTGAAGAAAAGAGACCCGGAACTCCGGGACAAAAACAAAAAACAATTATTGAACAATGTCACGTACAAATTTCCAGGAATTGCTTGATGCAGGTGTTCACTTCGGACATCTCGCCCGCAAGTGGAACCCTAAAATGGCCCCTTACATCTTCGACCAGAAGAACGGGATCCACGTTATCGACCTGCACAAGACTGTCTTAAAGATAGACGAGGCGGCTGAGGAAATGAAGCTTCTCGCAAAGAGTGGACGCAAAATCCTCTTCGTCGCCACCAAGAAACAGGCAAAGGACATCGTAGCCGAAAAGGCCACCGCTGTCGGAATGCCGTTCGTAACCGAAAGGTGGGCCGGTGGAATGCTCACCAACTTCCCCACCATCCGCAAGGCCATCAAGAAGATGAGCACCATCGACAAGATGCACGAGGATGGTACCTTCGACAAACTTGCAAAGCGTGAGCGCCTGCAGGTCACCCGCCAGAGGGAAAAGCTCGAGAAGAACCTCGGATCCATCCGCGACATGAGCCGCCTCCCGGCCGCCCTGTTCGTTATCGACATCCAGAAGGAAGCCAATGCAGTGAAGGAGGCCAACCGCCTCAACATCCCTGTGTTCGCAATGGTTGACACCTGCTGCGATCCCACTCCCGTGGACTTCGTGATTCCCGCAAACGACGACGCTACCAAGAGCATCGAGTGCATTCTCAATGTTCTCTGCGCAGCTATCGCCGAGGGTCTTGAGGAGCGCAAGCTCGAGAAGGATAAGGAAGCAGTCGAGGAAGAAGGCGAGGCCGCCGAGGTAAAACCCGCCGCCAAGACCCTTCGTTCCCGCAAGGCAGCTCCCAAGGCCGAAAAGCCCGCGGAAGCTCCCAAGGCTGAAGAGCCTGCCGCAGAACCTGCAGCAGCTCCCGCCGAAGAGGCTCCTAAAGCCGAATAACAAACCGTAAAACTGACTAGCATTATGGCAAACATTTCAGCAGCAGACGTAATGAAGCTTCGCAAGATGACTTCGGCCGGCATGATGGATTGCAAGAACGCTCTCGTAGAGGCTGACGGCGATTTCAACAAGGCGGCGGAGATCATCCGCGAAAAGGGTAAGCTCGTGGCGGCAAAGCGTGCCGACCGCGAAACTTCCGAAGGCGCAGTGAAAGCACGCGTGCAGGGCAGCAAGGGTATCCTCGTATGCCTTGGATGCGAGACCGACTTCGTATCGCGCAACGCCGATTTCCAGGCTCTGGCAGATGCAGTGGCAGATGTGGCTATCGCCAATCTCCCTGCTGACACCGAGGCCCTCCTCGCCTGCACTCTTCCCGACGGCACTACCGTTGAGAAGGCAATCGAGGTGCAGACCGGCAAGTCCGGCGAAAAGACCGTCATCGCTTACTACGCAAAGGTAGAGGCTCCCTTCGTGGCTTCTTACATCCACACTCTCAATGGCAAACTCGGTGCTCTCGTGGGCTTCAACAAGGAAGTTCCCGCCGAACTCGGCAAGGGCGTCGTGATGCAGGTCGCTTCCATGAACCCCGTGGCTATCTCCCCCGAGGATTGCAGCCAGGAGGTCATCGACAGCGAGCTCAAGATCGCCATCGAGAAGACCAAGGAGGAACTCGTCCGCAAGGCTGTTAACGCAGCCCTCGAAAAGGCCGGTATCAACCCCGCACATGTCGACAGCGAAGATCATATCGCTTCCAACACTGCAAAGGGTTGGCTCACCGAGGCCCAGGCGGACCAGGCCCGCGAAATCATCAAGACCGTCGGCGAGCAGAAGGCAGCAAGCCTTCCCGAGCAGATGATCCAGAACATCGCAAACGGCCGTCTGCAGAAGTTCTTCAAGGAGCAGACTCTCGTAGAGCAGGAGTATCAGATGGGAGACGGCAAGATTTCCGTGAAGGCAGCTATCGCAGCAGCCGACAAGGAAGCCAAGGTCGTCGCCTTCAAGCGCTTCAGCCTTAACGACTAAGCCATTACGGCTTGGACACCGAACGGGACCGGTAATTTGCCGGCCCCGTTTTTTTTACAAAAATATCTGCTATATTTGTAAAAATTATCCACATATGAGATTTAATGCTATAGCCATCATCATGCTCGCTGCCGCTGCGGCAGTATCCTGCGGAGAAAAGCAGCTTACTCCCGATCCGGGTTCCACCGGCCCTCTGCCCGGCAAGCTTGTCCTTTCGACCAAAGTTACCGATTACAACTTTTCCCGTACCGGAAAAGGTGAAGACGGAAAGGAACAGGAATACAGCGTAAGCTTCACATCCAACAGGGCATGGAAGGCAAAGAGTTCCGCGGCCTGGCTCACTGTCACTCCCGCTTCCGGTTCCAAGGGAACGGAGAATATTATTAGCTTTAAGGCGAGTGCAAACCCCAACTATCAGGACCAGAAGGCTGTCCTTTCCCTGACTTGCGGCGACCTTGTCAAAGAGTTGAATATCGTTCAGGCCGGATACGGCATACGTCCCGCCAAGCCCAAGCTTGTGCTTGCAGGCGACTCTATCTGCACCGAGTATAACGAATCGGCATATCCTCAGACAGGTTGGGGCCAGTGCATAGGTGCGGCAATCGGCGAGGGTGTTACCGTGGTCAACTGCGCCGTCGGCGGCGAGAGCACCAAGTCCTTCATTGACGAAGGCAAGTGGGATGAGCTCCTCGCCCAGGTGGATTCCGGCGACGTGGTTTTCATTAACTTCGGCCATAACGACGAAAAAACCGATGCGGCGCATGCTACCAGCACGACGGTATACAAGAACAATCTTATCAAGTTCGTCAACGACGTGCGCACCAAGGGTGGCAGCCCCGTTCTGGTTACTCCTATGACCCGCCGCCAGTTTAACGAGGACGGTCTGCTGAAGCGCTCTCACGGCGAGTATCCCTCCAACATGATTGCTGCGGCCAGCTCTACCAGGACTCCTCTTATCGACCTCGAGAACAAATCCTATGACTGGCTTGCGGCGCTCGGACTGGAAGCTTCCGATCCGTATTATGTAACCGATAAGCGCGACGGCGACGACAATACCCACCTCACAGATGTGGGCGCACAGCTGGTTGCCGGTTGGATTGCAGAGGACTTCAAGAAGACCGGACTCTGGATCTGGTAAACAGGCGCAACCATATAATATAAAAGACCGAGGCTCAGGCCCCGGTCTTCATTATATATAAGGTATAAATCCTACAGATAGAGGAATGCTCTGGTGTAGGCTGCGGTGTTTTTCATCACCTCGCTCCTTGTTGCCGTATTGGACGAAACGGTGTATTTGAACACGTAGTCTTTATACTCCTCAAGGGTGGTCCAGTAGCTTCCGGATAAAGCGCAGTCTGCACTGATAGTGGCAAGCGATGATGTGCCGGTCGAGGCCTTCAGGGAGGCGTTGACTATGGCTGCATAGATGCCGAATTTCTGGAATTCATAATCGCCGGGCAGGAACCATCCCGTGGTACCCTTACCGTCCGAAATCTTAGGCACGTCGTTGAAAGCTTCAATACTATTGATGCACATTACGGGATTGACCATATACTGTTCCTTCTTCAGGGAATAATACCTCATAAGAAGATGGGAAAGGAAGCCGTAGCTATTGTAAATGCAAGTATGATGATCCTGAGGATTCGTCGACATATTGTACTGGCCGGTCCAATAATCCGCCTGTTCCGGGCTGAAAGTAAAGAAGGGTGCATTCTGCCTGGGCAATTGAATATCTCCCTGGCCCGCAAGCTCACAATTCTCTTTCTGCCACCTCTGCTCCACTACCTCGTTCTTCTTTACGACCAGTGCGTGGACGGACTTGGCGTTCGTGAAACCGCAGAGCTTGCTCTTTCTGAAATCTTTATATTCATACAGACCCGTGGCGGAAGAACCGCTCTTGCACTGCGCGAGCAGGCTGCAGCCCAGGAAATCATCGTCCTGAGGAAGTACCGTGGATACAATAACACCAACATAATTGTACCTGCCCGTAGGGTTCAATCCCGGATGAGGGAGCGGAGTGGTTGACCTCTTGCCCTGTGCGTTCACGTAGATAGGAGAAGCCCCGGCGAGCCTCAATCCGCAGTCCATAGACATAAAGTCGAATTTGTTGCTGTACACCCAGTCGCCTTCCTTCACGTCGTCTGCATCGTAATCCACTACGTAAATCTGGCAGGTTTCGGTAATGTCGGTGTTGTAGGGAGAACTGAAAGTGAGCGAGACCGGAGTGGCAGAACTAGAAGCGCCCGCAGTTACGGTACCGGAATCTCCTTCCAGAGTGACAGTAGCCTTTGAGGCGTACCTGGTGCTTGCGGTAAGATGCTTGATGGCATTTGCCGGTTCGGTGGCAACCGTGAAGGGAGCGGATGCGCCTTTCTTGATTATGAGTTCCTTATCGGCATTCAGGGTGTATTTGCCGGTGAAGTTCACTTTAATCTTGGTAGGAATAGGCAAAACGTCGGCCATGACGTGGTCGTTGATCTTGGTAAATCCCATAACGCCGACGGTAATGAACAACTCTGCTTCGCCCTGGCCTGTGGCTGAACTTACGGTGAGCTTGCCGTCCGCACCCAATTCGAGTCCGGAGAGGCCTTCCATGCTATAAGGCACAAGGTTGAACGCAGGCTGATAATCGGTCGTTACCTCCCCGGCCGCATTCTTGATGATGGCCTTGAGCTGATAGGTGTCGTTGGCCGCAAGTTCAAGTCTGCCATCTACGAAGTGATCGTCCCTGACTATGCTTATCGAAGAAGGCAGCGCGGGGTTGTTCACGACGCTCACCAGGCATTCTGCAGATTTGCCGTCACCATATTTCGGGGCGATGGTAAGCGTGGCTTCACCAATTTTCTTAGGCGTGACGGTAATTCCGTCGGCCGCCACAGTGAAATCGATCACATCTTCGGGTTCACAGGTGACCCTAGCGTGCTTTATAAGATTGGCACTGCTGGGAGTCAGATCGACCGGGATGAATCCGCTCTCGGACTCTTTATAGATCTGATAGACCTCGGAGACCAGGATGGTCTTGATATTGACCTTGACTTCTTGTTTGGTCTCAACTTTTTCTTTTTTGCAGGAGATGGCAACTACGCCAATCAGAACGGCAAGACAAAGAAGGATAATCTTTTTCATATCGGTTGTTTATTTTGACATTTCTAAGAGTTGTGCCACCGGAGTGATGCTCCAGTGCAGGTTGTGGCGCGGCGTGTCGGTGCCTCCCGCGACCGTGCAGACAATGTATTTGTCGTTGCAGACGAAGTGCGGGTGCGGGTCGGGATGGAGGCCGGACTCGTTGGCCTTGCTGTCGGTAATCGCAGGCCTCGTGCTGTAGATGGCAATGCGCTTTTTGGTTACCGTATTGTAGAAGTGGATGTCCCAGGGGCATCCCCTGTAGGCGGAATATGAACTGTCGTTCCTCTTCGGCGAATTATTGTTGTCGAAGGTCCAGTACTTCATGTCGACGGTAGGATTGCAGTGCGATGCCGCCAGGTAGCTGCTCTCCCTGTCCCAGACCGTGGTGTATTCGTTTGTACGGATATTGCGCTTATGCATACCCCTGGAACACCAGTAAACGTAGTCGCCGTCGGCGCTCCAGCCTTCGTGGCTTGCGTAGTTGTTCGTTGTGGTTCTGGGGTCGGGCTGGATAAGCTGCATATAGTTTTTCTTCATAAACCACATACGCTTGTATGTTCCCTTGCCCTCGTAAGCACCGTCGTCGGCATACATCAGCGAACTGCTGGTGTCCAGCGCCATCAGGGCCTCGTCTTCGTGCACCGGGCTGGTCTGCCCGTGGGTGTAGTTGTAAGGGCTCGATCCCCACATATCCCATTCGCCGGTGTAAAGGTCTATCAGCCCCCAGTAATAAGTGGTGGTGCTGCCGTCGGAAATCTGCGGATCTATGAAGACCTTGCGCTTGTCCGGGGTGAGGGTGATGTGGTTGAGCGTCCTCTTTATGGGCTTGCTCACTCCGGTGGGGATGATGCTGGCGGGGAAGTGCGCGAGTTCATGCGCATATTCGGGGTTGCGCAGCAGGTCTATGCGATAGAATACCGCGTCGCTGCCGTTGTTCTTGCTCTGGCAGTAGTACAGCTGGTCGGTTTCGGGATCCAGATATGGGTAGCAGGCGCTGGACGAAGGGAAGATGTACTGCCTGCGGGTTGCAAGGTCGATGACCATTCCCTTCCTGTTCTGCGTCACTCCGCTCCACTCGTTCATGGACACGTTGGCCACCAGGAAGCGCTCGTCGTTGGTGAATTCGTTGCCGGTGAAGTACAGCGTCTGGGAGTTGTCGAAACCTAAGGCTTCGCTCTTGAGGTAGTAGGATACCACTCCCGAGGTGGAGTCGGTGTATTCGTAGAAGAGGTCGTCGTCGAAGATGTGGCTCTTCCAGCCTGCGGGCGCGGCCACGTGCTTTTCCGCCGGGGCCACGAGCGGCATCGAAATCTCGTAATAGGTGCCGGCGTCGAGCGTCACGCCGCTCTTGTTCTTGGTGTAGGCGTCGCGGGTGTCGATATCCACGGCCGAAACGTTCACCTCGAGGCTGGCCCCTGCAGGGAGGGCGATGAAGACCACTCCGTTGCCGCCGTTCTCTTCGTAATGCCTGGAGATGCCCCTGAAGGAGAGGTCGTAGGCGTAGCTGCCGAGATTTTCGTAGCTGAAGTCGGTGCGGGTCCCGGACTTCCAGTTCACGTTGTTGTGGATGCTGAAGTAAAGCAGTCCGGCGTTGAAAGCGTCGCCGTTCGGGTGCTTGAGCAAGAGCTTGACAATCGCCTGCTTTGCGCTGAAGGTGGCGGTGCTGTTGACCTTGACGGTGCCCCCGCTTACCGACGATACCGTCACCAGTGCGGTGGCGTAGTCGCAATGCTCCGCGATGTAGGCGAGCGTTCCGTCCTGATTCTTGTAGTCGACGTCGTTCCAGCGGAGCTCGAGGATGTCGCCCGACTTGACCGTGCCGGTGAGGCTTCCGGAGAAGCAGACGTTGGTGTTGCCGGTGTTCTTTGTGCTGAGGTAGCCGCTGAGCATCTCGCCCTGGGAGCAGTTGTACACGCTGAGCCTGTCGCCCGATTTCCAGGATGTGCCGAGATGTTTGCCCACAAGTTCGAGTGCCCTGGAGAGGGCCTTGTCTTCTTCTTTTACCGCGTTGATGCTGAACGAGTATGTGCCCATGCCGCCGGAGGGCCTGGCCTCCTTTTCCTTGGTGCAGGAAAGCAGGACGGTGGCAAATGCGAAGAGTAATGCAATCTTTCTCATAGTCCTATCCTCCATTACCATTCGCCCTCTTCTGCTTCGCCGTAATCGGGACGGGTCACGATTACGTCGCTGTCGCAAATGACTCCTTCGTTCTGGATCTCGAAGGGTTTTGCGGACGGTTGTTTATAGTTTTTCTCGGACATCATAAAGGTTCGCGCGCGTGTTCTTATGTGTACAAGCGTCAAATATACGAAATGTATGGGAAAAATACTAACTTTGCCATACATAACGATAACTATTATGAAAAGACTTTTAACCGCAGTTTTACTGTTTGCGCTGGCTGTTCCCGCCTTCGCGCAGCAGGATCCCCAAACCAAATGGGTAGTCCGCGGATCCGCCGCATATATCCCCTCCGTTCCGTATATCCTCCTCCCCTGGATAGGTATTGCAGAGGCCCTTTCGGCCGATGAGGACAAGGGCGAGAAGGCAGAACTCGACTTCCCTCCCTACATGGCAGTCGAAGGCTTCTACTCGTTCAACGGCCGCTGGTCGGTGGGCGCGAGCCTCGGTTACTGCGGGCTGTCGGGCAAGGTTGTCCGCGCTGACGGCACCGTCCGGAGCAGGGATAACCTCGTGCTGCTTCCCCTTACGGTAATCGGGCGCTGCAACTATATCAACCACCCGGCATTCAAGCTCTACGGTACCCTCGAGGCCGGCGCGATGTTCTCCGTCTCCGGCGGCTTCTCCGTGGTTCCCGACATCCAGCTCAACCCCCTCGGTGCTGAATTCGGCGGCCGCAGGCTCTTCGGCCTCTTCGAGCTCGGCTTCGGCATGAGCTACTTCGGCGCCCGTGTCGGCATGGGCTATCGCTTCTAAGTCCCCTGACCACCCTTCCTGCGTCATTGCCGCCTTTCCATCGTCATTGCCGACCCGATCGGCAATCTCGCCGCCTTCCCCCGGCGGTCTCTGTCCTTTTTGGAACACAGACCAAACCTAATAGTGCAGATTACCAAGTAGTTGTCTCCCGGTCTCCGTCCCCTTTGGGACATAGGCCGAGCATCTGGTCGCCTTCCATTCCGCCCAGCCCCCTTCGGCCCCACCCCCTTCGCAGGTTGCAAATCTTAACATTGACCCAAGGTGCCGATACTGTGCATGTTGTCGTGCACAGTATTAACGATTGGAGGGTATTTTCGCGAATACTGTGCCTCCGTTTTTGCACAGTATTGACAGTCAGGTGTCGTCAACCTCGTTTTTTAATTGAGGTGGACGACAAAAACGGCCTAAAATGCGGTTAACCTCAAATATTATTGGAGGTGGACGACAGCGGCGGGGATGGCAGGCCCACGGCCTCCTGCTTCGCAAAAGGGCTCGCCTTGCTGCGGGCCCTTGACGGCTGACGCCTCCTTTTTAATCCGATGCGCGGCTTAACAGTCGTTGAACAGACGCCGTCACGGGACGGGCCCTCCGCTACGTCTCGCCGGGAACCTTTTGCTCAAAGTCGGCCGGGCGCCTGCCCATCCCCGCCGCGTCACTCTAAAAGAGATGGCGCTCAAACGTCAATATAAGGCGATTTTGCTGTTTTACCACCAAGAAAAAAAAGAGTGAAACAGCACCTTAGATTCTAGCGAAGGAAGGAGTCGATGTCGGCGGACTGGTAGCGGTCCATTTGGTGGCGGAGGCGGGAGCGGGCCTCGCGGTCGGGGATGGAGTAGCGGCCGGAGTGGGCTTTCCAGGCGCAGGGGTGGATGACTTTTGATTTGGCGGGGCAGACGTTGAAGGTGGCCCAAACGTTTGCAGGCGGGCAAATGTCGTCGATGAGGCCCACGTTTACCACCAGGTCTCCTTTGTAGTAGCGCAGGAAATTGCAGGCGTCGTAATAAGGGAGGATTTCTTTGGCGTAGGTGTCGACGCCCCAGCGTTCCAGCCTGCTGGCGCGACCCTTGAGAATGGCTCCCGTATCCCATAGCGCCGGCACGTCCACTACTACCATCGTCACGCGCGGATCCAGTCCCGCGAGCGCTGCACACTGGGCGCCTCCCTGGCTGCCGCCGGTCACCAGCACCCTCTTGCCGTCCCATTCTTTGAGGCAGCAGAGATAGTCCAGAGCCGATACAAGCCGAAGGAACATTCCCCGGAAGTAGAACTTCTCGTGGCCCGTCACCGGCCAGTAGGCGTAGCCGTTGAGCTCTATTTCCATCGCCTCGTAGTAGGCGTCGTCCTGTCCGTTGAGGATGCCGTGGGCATTGATGTCCAGGGCTATTGCGCCGCCACCCCTCTTCGCGAGGCTGACCGCCCTCTGGATGCTCGACTTGGTGTAGGATGCCGTCAGTGGCCCGGCGCTGTGGGCATAAATGGCGATGGGCAGACTATGTTTTTTGGCTTTTTTGGGGAGTGCGAGATAACCTCTCGCCGGGCGGACGCCGGGGAGAGGAACCATTATCTCCAGGTCGTAGCAGCGGTATTTGTCGGCATCTTCGCCGGGTACCTTGACGGGGGTGAGTTTTGCCCTCATCATCTTCTGTTCGCGTAAGGGCCTCAGCTGCTCCTCCCAGAACTCGCGAAAATCGGCCGGCTCTTCGAATCCAGGCCGGAAGTCCTCCGGCGCAACGATCGCGCCCACTCTGGTGGAATCTTTCCGATTCTCCTTGTCGGCCAGCTGGAACATCAGCGCCACGGCCTCGTCGCTGGCTACTCGGAACACTTCCGTCCGCCCCGCCTTCAGAAGTACCTCGTTCTCGCTCTGCGGCTTGCCGTTCAGGAACAGCTTGAGTACCGCCGGCCTCTCCCGGTCGGTCTCGGCAAACACCCTTATCGTATCGCCTTTGGCATATACCGCCTCCATTCCCTTGTCAACCGACAGGTACACGCTCTCCAGGAACGTCTGCGCTTTTGCACCAGACGTCGCAATTATCAAAAGGAATGCGGCGAGAATTCGTTTCACACTGAGGTCACAAGAATCATCACAAAACTTATTTTTTCATATTTGCAAAGATAAAGAAATAGTTTCATCTTTGCAGATAGCTATTTTACCAAGTCTATAATATGAAAAAACTGTTATTAGTTCCCTTAATCCTTCTTGCATTGGCGTGCGGAAAGTCGCACCATCCCGATCACCACAAGGGAGGAAAACAGCAAGATCAAGACCAGGAGCAGCCTGCCGGGCCCTACTGTGGCCCTACAATGGAAATCGATAATTATTCCGGGGCGTATTACACCGGCGACTACACCAGCCCGTTCAAGACATATCTCGGAAAGACCGATGCGGAAATTGCGTCCAAACTGGATGATCTTTGGAACCATTACTTCAAGGGGGATAACAATTCAAAGGTCTAC
>JAFZWD010000012.1 GCA_017617495.1 Bacteroidales bacterium | reverse complement strand
GATGCCGTTGTGCACCATCTTCACAAAATGGCCGGCACCGCCTTCGCCCACCCAGTCGCAGCAGGGGACTCCGCCCTCGACCTTGGCGCAGATACCCTGGAAAATTGGTTTGACGTGGGGCCATGCCGCGGGAGAGCCGCCGGGCATCATCGAGGGGCCCTTGAGGGCGCCTTCTTCGCCTCCGGAAACACCTGTGCCGATATACAGCAGGCCTTTGCTTTCGACATACTCCGTGCGGCGTGCCGTATCCGGGAAATGCGAATTGCCGCCGTCGATAATTATGTCGCCGGGCTCCAGCAGGGGGATGAGCTTCTCGATGAAATCGTCCACCGCCTGGCCCGCCTTGACCATCAGGAATACCCTGCGGGGGGCTTTTAGCGATGCCACCAGATCCTCGAGCGAATGCGCTCCGTAGAAGTTCTTTCCGGCGCCGCGGCCCGCAATGAATTTATCCACCTTTTCCACCGTGCGGTTGAAGACGCTCACGCGGAAACCCTTGCTCTCCATATTGAGCACCAGGTTTTCGCCCATTACTGCGAGGCCGATGAGGCCGATGTCCGATTTGACCATATTCTGTTAGATGTTAAATGTCATTTAAGTTTAAATCCTAGTTGCGATAGTTTTTCCGCCATTTCGGGCGTTCCTCCCTTGAGTTCGACGGTAAAGGATGTGAACTCGCGGCGAATGGGGTAATCGCCGCGAAGGCGCTCGAAAGCGCCGGGTTCTGCGCTGAGTGCCGCGCTGTCCGCACTGATGTCGTAGGTATGCAGGACGGCCTCAGCGAGCACCTCCTGCAGTGTTTTACCCGCTGCGTCGATGCCGAATTCCAGTGCCTGCGGCGGTGCCGGGATACCGGAAGCTGTCCAGTCCGTGAGAGGCAGGCCGAGCACCTCCGCCACCGTGCGTACCGCCGCCGTGGTGCCGTTGGCCTTGCCGTCGGCAGAATAGCCCGCGATATGCGGCGTGCCGATATCCAGCAGCCCCTGGAGTTCCCTGTCGAAATCCGGTTCTCCCTCCCACACATCCAGAGCGGCCGCCTTGAGCGCGCCGGCCTTGAGGGCTGCTTTGAGCGCGGCATTGTCCACCACAGGACCGCGCGAGGAGTTGATAAGTATCTGATTCTTGTGCAGAGATGCTATGCGTGCGGCGTCGAAGAGGTGCCAGGTAGCGTCGGGGCCCTCCCTGTTCAGGGGAACGTGGAGGGTGATGATGTCGCTTTCGCGGCAGATGGTATCAAGGTCGACGAAGGGATTGCCGGTCGAGATTACCCCACAAATTGGAAATTTGCGGGGGCCCCATGTAGCCGGCAATGACGATTCCGCGCGAGCCCGTGGCGGGTCGTTCAGCAGCACCCGCATCCCGAGGATGCCGGCGGCTTCGGCCACCTTGCTGCCGACATTGCCGACACCCACCACACCGAGCGTCAGTTTGCTCAGGTCCAGCGAATGCCTGCGCGCAAGCGTGAGCAGCAACGCCGTAACATACTGCTTCACGCTCCAGGAATTGCAGCCCGGGGCGTTGCGCCAGATGATGCCGTTGGCTTCGCACCAGGCGGTGTCGATATGGTCGAAACCTATGGTCGCGGTGGCTATCACCTTCACCTTTGAGTCCTTCAGCAGGGCCTCGTTGCAGATAGTGCGGGTGCGGGTTATAAGAGCGTCGGCGTCGCGCACAACATCCGGCGTCGTTTCCTTGCCAGGCAGATAAATCACCTCGGCGTAGGGCTCAAGCGCCCCGCGCAGGAAGGGAATCTTGTTATCCGCTACTATCTTCATCAGTCCTTGAATCTGTCGGGATGGGCCCAGAGGCCGAGCGCCGGGTTGGAGATATAGTAAACTTCTTCGCCGTCGGGCATGGTATTCCAGCCGTCATGCAGGCTCTCCAGAGGGTAGCGCGCCACCATCTGCGCATAGCTGCAGTAGCCAAAGCCCACACCCTCTATCTCCTCGCGGCTCATTTCCGGGCCGGGGCAGTAGGTTATACTGAAGCGCCCTTCGGACGAGCCGTGAATCAGATGGGCGGATGCCCCCAGATTATCGCGCAGCTCTTTGTTAGCTGCGGTGCATTCCAGCGTGTGAGCCGTACCCCTATAGCCGTATTTGCGAATGAGTCCGTCGATGGTTTTATCCTCGCCAAATTCCCGCAGCGCCGGGGCCAGGATTATCAGCTCCGCTCCGTCGGCAAGCGCCATACGGGTACGGTAGACCGCCTTGTTGCCCAGCCAGGTGCTCTTGAATTCTTCCGGATCGAGATACACTATGCACTTGTGTATCTGCCTGTCCACCATTATAAAGTTGACTTCCAGCGAAAGCTCGGCCGCCTTCCGGAAGCACTCGAAATCGTCGCCTATGAAAAGGCCGCGGGTTACCATCTTCCCGTCGGAATCCTTTGCCCGGACGGTCAGGATGTAGACTATCGGCAGCTGAGGGATAAAATGTTCCCTGGCATATTCGAACACGTCGCGCACGGGAGTTTTGGCCCTGCCCATTATGCGCTCCATGCCATAGCTCGCTCCGATGAAATGGCTCTTGTTGATGAAGTCCGAGCCTCCTACACCCACGAAGATGTTTTTGGTGTAATTGGCCATGCCCACCACTTCGTGGGGCACTACCTGGCCTATCGAAAGAATCAGGTCGAAGCCCGGATCCAGCAGGAGTTTGTTAACCTGCGCCTCCATCGAGTAGTCCAGCCTGCCTTCGGAAACTTCTTTTACATAGGAAGAAGGCACCGTCCCCACAGTCACAACGTCGTTGCGCCAGTCGTGCACCCGGACAATTTCCGGCGGCATATGACCGAACATCGCCTTGATCTGCTCCGGGGTCATCGCTGTATGGGTGCCGAGAGCCGGCATCACGTCCGTAAGTCTCTCACCGAAATAGTCATAAACCATCCCGGTAATAGGCCCGGCATAGGAATTGGCGCGGGTAAAATCCGGCGGAATCGCCATCACCCTCTTCCTGGGGCCCATCGCGTCGAATACCTGCCCCAGGATTGCGCGCGTTTCCTCCGGGGTGATAACGTCGGTGGCTGAGCCTCTTCCGAAATAAAGCATATACTACCTCTTTACGCGGGCATTACCCTCCCAGACGCTCCACACCTGCTCTTCGTCGGCAGGCTGGGCATAGTCGGTGAGGAAGGTCGTGGCGAGTGCGCCGCTGGCCCAGCCGAACTGAGCGCAGCGCTCTCCGTCCCAACCCCTGAGGATACCGTACAGAAGACCGCCCACGAAGCCGTCGCCTCCGCCGATGCGGTCCAGAACGTGGATTTCGCGCGGCTGGATTACGTGCCAGTCGCTGCCGTCGAGCAGAATCGCGCCCCACTCGTGGGTGTTGGCATCCTTTACCTGCCGCAGCGTGGTGCCGTAGACCTGGGCATTGGGATACTGCTCGCGCACGCGGCGGATCATCTCCTTGAAGCCGTCGATCTTTGCGGCGATATCCTTGCCGCCTGCCTCAGGGCCTTCGATTCCTAGGCAAAGCTGGAAGTCCTCCTCGTTACCGATAAGGATATCCGCGTAGCCTGCAATCTCCGAGAAGATATCGTGAAGCTCCTGCTCGCGGCCCTTCCAGAAGGACGCGCGATAGTTGAGGTCGAAGCTGATGCGGGTGCCGTGCTTCTTGGCGGCGCGGGCGATTTCCAGGCAGAAGCGGCTGGTCTGGGGGCTGAGCGCCCCGATGAGACCGGACAGATGCACAACCTGCACTCCTTCCTGCCCGAAGATGCGCTCGAGGTCGAAGTCCTTTGCATCCAGAGTGCGGCCTACCTCGCCGGCACGGTCGTTCCAGACGCGGGGTCCACGCGAACCATAACCGCTGTCGGCCACGTTAATCTGATGCCTGTAGCCCCAGGGGCCGCCCTGCTCCACCTCAGGGCCTTCGAAATCCATCCCGCGGCTGCGGAGATTGCCCTTGATGAAGTGTGCGAACGGGCTGCCCTTTACAAACGCGGTCAGCACCTTGACGGAGAGCCCCAGATAAGATGCGATGCTGGCGACGTTGGTCTCGGCGCTTGTCGCCTGAAGGCGAAAGAGGTCGCTCCCATGCACCGGCTGTCCGTTTTCGGGGGTAATGCGAAGCCCCATGCTGGTGGGGACCAGCAGGGCGTATTTGCAATTGGGTTTAAGCTTTATGTCCATTGTCTAGATGCTGAAAGAGTTGAAGCCGCCGTCCACCACCAGGATGGTGCCGGTAACGCCCTTGGAGGCGTCGGAAGCCAGATAATGCAGGGCTCCCACCAGTTCGTCCGCCTCGAGGAAACGGCCGAAGGGAGTGTGGCCGATAATCTTATGGCTGCGGTCGGTGAGGCTGCCGTCGGGGTTGAGGAGCAAGCTTCTGTTCTGGTTGGACAGGATGAAGCCCGGGGCGATGCCGTTCACGCGGAGGCCGTCGCCGAACTTGGTGGCAAGTTCTCCCGCGAGCCATTCGGTCCAGCTCGCCAGGGCCGATTTCGCCATGCCGTAGCCGGCCACGCGGGTAAGCGGGCGGAAGCTCGACATCGAGCAGAAGTTGATTATGGAACCCTTCTTGTTATCGACCATCACCTTTGCAAACACTTTGGTAGGGAGAATCGCTCCGATGATGTTGATGTCGAAAACCTTGCGGGTTGCCTCGAGATCCATGTCGAAGATAGTCTGGTCGGGGCCTACGTTTGCAGGGCCCATATTGCCGCCAACGCCATTGAGCAGGATGTCAATTGTCCCGTAAGCCTTGAGGATATCTGCAAGATTCTGCTTAAGCGCATCCTCGTTAAGCACGTTCGTGGTGAGGAACATCGCCTCGCCGCCGGCCGCCTTGATTTCAGCTACAAGCCCGTTGCCGATGTCTGCGGATTTCTCGCGCCCAAGAAGCACGACCTTGCAGCCCTGCGCCGCAAAATACTTAACGATCGTCGACCCGAGCACTCCCGTCGCTCCGGTCATCACAACCACGCGGCCCTTGATGTCAAATAAATTCTCCATATCCTAAAAATGATATTTAATTCCTGCGGTTATACCATACTGGGCAAGACCTATATATTCATCTTTATCGAACTTTACCCTTTGCATTTTGCTGTTTTCGTCCATGTAATCCATATAGGTCAGGGCGCCGGTGTAAAGCGAGGCCGCAATACCGAAATACAAATTGTCCTTCAGGAGCACATCGTAACCGAGGTCAATGTTGTATCCCATAGCCAGGCCGCCTCCGGTCATCAGCAGGATGGGCGAGTCCACCTTTTCGTAATACCAATACATCCCCAGTCCCAGATTCAGCCAGAATACCGACTTGCGGTCTTCGCCAAACTTGCGGAAGGAATACATCGCTTCGCCGAACAGTATGTTTTCGATCTCCGTGACTGAATACAAAGAGATCGAATTATGCCAGTTGTTGATTTTGATACCGAAACCGTTATTTCTATCTTCTTGATTTCCGGGAGAGAAATACGTATAATCAATTCCGACATTCACGCCGTCGCGCATCTTTCTGTAGAAATTATTGGCTGCGGCACCCTGATTGGTCGGCTCCTTGGCCGTACGGCGTCCCCAACCGGCATACAGGCCATAACGCGCTCCTGCCTTTCCCTGCTTGTTTGCACTCTCCTGCTGCAACATCTGCGTCTGACCGAACGAGTACCTCACCCGCGCGCTCGTGTCCACCGCAACCGTATCTGCACCCTGCGCCATCGCCTCCGGCGCACCGCACCACATAGCGGCCGTCATCAGCACTGTCAGCAGTATTTTCCCCCTCAGCATTGACGTTTGGTATATCAAACAAAAATAACTACTATTTCCGAATTTTACAAATTCGGGGCAGTGATGATTGCAGGTCGGAGCGGAAATAACTGTGTGCCGCGGTGGGGAGGCAGCGGCTGCGAGCGACCTTGAGCGAAAAGGTCCCCGGTGGGGCGCCAGCAAAATGGCCGTCTCGCGGTCCGCAGTATGTCCGACGACGGTTAGGCCCGCAGGGACTAAGACGGAGGAGTTTGCGGCGAGGCCATTTTGCAAGCCCCACCCTTTTTGCGAAGCCGGGAGCGAGCGGCCGTCTGCTCCCCGCCGCGGCAGGGACAGAGACCAGAAGGGAACGGGCTGGTAAT
>JAFZWD010000011.1 GCA_017617495.1 Bacteroidales bacterium | reverse complement strand
TTCCGTGAAGCAGTTTACCGGCAAGACCCGCTATTATTCCAGCAATTACTGGACAAGTAACGAGGCAAGCGAAAGTAGCGCCTGGGCCGTCAACATCGGCTCGGGAGACCTCGCCGCCCTCTCCGCCTCCAAATACTCCACATACAAAATCCTGCCTGTACTGTACTTCTAAAACGATTGAAGCCCGATTCACATCGGGCTTCAACGGTTAGTTAGTAGTGTATTACCTTTAGAAGGTCAATTATTGCTGGTTAGAAGTAGTTGTTTCAAATTTCTGATGCAAATATAAAGCACTTTTTTGAAATTCCAAACAAAAAACAAAAAATTTTTGCAAAATATTTTTAGTTATTAAAATTTTTTAAGAAGTTCGGGTCTCAAAGCCTTTGTTCTTTCAAGAGCCTGCTCGTCCTGCCAGGCCTGAATTAATTTCGGATTCCCGCTCAGAAGCACCTCAGGCACCTTCCAGCCGTTGAACTCCGCCGGTCGCGTGTAGACCGGCGCAGAAAGCAGCCCGTCCTGGAACGAATCGCTAAGCGCTGAGGTTTCGTCCGTAAGTGCGCCGGGGATAAGGCGCACTATCGCATCTGCAAGCATCGCCGCGGGAATCTCTCCGCCGCTCAGAACATAATCGCCCGCTGAGATTTCGCGCGTCACCAGATGCTCGCGGATGCGATGGTCGATGCCCTTGTAATGCCCGCAGAGCAGGATCAGGTTGCCCTTCAGCGACAACTCGTTGGCTATGCCCTGGTTGAGGATCTCGCCGTCGGGGGAGAGGAAAATCACCTCGTCGTAGTCCCGCTGCGCCTTGAGGTCGCGGATAAGGTTGAACACCGGCTCGATGCACAGCACCATGCCGGCGTCGCCGCCGTAGGAATAATCGTCCACGTTCTTGCGGGGCCCGAGGCCGTAGTCGCGCAGGTTGTGGATTTCGATTTCCACGAGGCCCTTGCGCCGCGCGCGTCCGACAATCGAATGGGCGAGGGGGCTTTCGAGCAGTTCCGGCACTGCGGAGATGATGTCTATTCTCATTTTAGTGTGTCTAATCGGTCTGTACGCAAAGATATAACAAAAAAAGATTATATTTGTAGGCTTTATATAATACTCTACTTATGAGCGAAGAATTGGATTTTAACTTTTCCGGCAAGAGCCTTGCGGAGTTGTCAGAACTGTTTAAGGAGTTGATGGCGAGCGACGACCGTATGTCGCGCGGCAAAGAAGCCGAGGCCATCAAGTCGGCGTTCTACCGCCTTCTGCTTAAACTCAAGAGCGAGAGCGAAGAAGACTTTACTGTCGTCGAAGAGAACTTTAAGGGAATTTACGCAGAATACAAGCATCAGCGTGCAGAATACACCAGGGAGCAGGATGCCCTGAAGGAAGAAAACCTCGAAAAGAAGAGAGCTATCGTCGAGGAACTCAAGGCCCTTGTGGAGGGCCAGGAGGACGTCAGCGCCCAGTTCCCGGCATTCCGCGAGCTGCAGGACCGCTGGCGCTCGGTGGGCCCGGTGCCCGCAACCGCGTTCCGCGACCTTAACAGCAGCTACCAGTTCCAGGTGGAGAAGTTCTACGACATGGTCAAGATCAACCGCGACCTGCGCGACCTCGACTTCAAGAAGAATTACGAGGCGAAGCTTCACTTCTGCGAAGAGGCCGAAAAACTTGCCGAGGAAGAGAATATAATCGCCGCTTTCGGCGAGCTGCAGAAGCTGCACGAGCAGTGGAAGGAACTCGGCCCGGTGGCAAAGGAGTTCCGCGAGAGCATCTGGGCGCGCTTCCAGGCGGCCACCGCCATCATCAACAAGCGCTATCAGGCTCATTTCGAGGAGCTTAAGGATAAGCAGAAGGAGAATCTTGCCGCCAAGACGGCCCTCTGCGAGAAGGTCGAGGAGATTGCCGCGCGCGAGCCCGCCTCCATGCAGCAGTGGAACGAGAGCGCCCGCGAGATAGAGGCCCTTCAGGCCGAATGGCGCAAGATCGGCTTCGCCACCAAGAAAGAAAACCAGCATATCTACGAGCGCTTCCGCGCGGCCTGCAACGCATTCTTCGCCCGCCGCAAGGAGGTTTACTCCGACTATCGCAGCCGCTCCGACGAGAACCTCGCCAGGAAGCTGGATATAATCAAGCGCGCAGAGGAGCTCAAGACCAGCACCGACTGGAAGGCGACCACCGAGGCCTTCATGGCCCTACAGCAGGAGTGGAAGGAGACCGGTCCCGTGTCGCGCAGGCGCAGCGAGCAGCTCTGGAAGGACTTCCGCGCGGCATGCGACGAATTCTTCGCCGCCCGCGAGAATTTCTACAAGTCCCGCCCCCGCAGGGAACGCGGCCAGGCCCCCAGACAGGGTGGCGCAGCCCAGCCCCGCAATGCCAAGGAGTCGCTCATCAAGAAGTACAACGCCCTCCAGCAGGAGATCGAGACCATGGAGAACAACATGGGCTTCTTCTCCGCGTCCAAGAACGCCGAGGGCTATATCGCCCAGATGCAGGAGAGTATCGAAAAGGCAAAGAAGGAGCTTGCAGAGCTTAAGGACAAGATCCGCAAGGAAGAGGAAGGAGAGCAGTAGACTATGGACAAGAATACAATCACCGGTTTCATCCTGATGGCCGTAATCCTGTTCGGCTTCACATTCTACCAGAGCAGGCAGGCGGCAAAACGAATGGCGGAACAGCCCGTCGACTCGCTTGTGGTGAATGCCATGTCGGACAGCCTCATAGCGGCTACGCCCGAGCTGCAGCCCGTGCCGGCGGCCCCCGTGGCCCCCAAGGCCGAGGCTCCCGTGTACAAGGACGCCGGGCTCCAGGCCGCTCAGGCAGCCGAAAGCAGCATCGTCACCCTCGAAAATGACCTGATGAAGCTGGAACTCAACAGCCGCGGCGCACAGCCCCACAGCCTCCTCATCAAGGATTTCCGCAACTACGACAGCACCGCCCTGTATCTCTTCAAACCGGGCGACAGCGAATACTCCGTGAGCGTCTACACCGGCGAGTTCATCCGCACGGCCAACTTCAACTTCACCCTGGTGGAGAGCAGTCCCTCGCTCGCGGTCTTCCGACTCTGCTTCGGCGACGGCGGCTACATCGAGCAGAAATATGCCATCGAGGACGGCTCCTACATGGTGCACAACACCCTGTCGTTCATCGGCATGAAGAGCATCCCGCGCAACGTTTCCAGTATCGACTTCGACTACTCGATGACCATTCCCCGCATGGAGAAGGGCTATAAGAACGAGGCGCAGTATTCCAAGCTCGACTACTATCTGCCCGGCGACAAGAAGCCCGTGGAAATCGGCCGCAGCCGCAACTCCTCCAAGCGCATCAGCTCTTCGGTCGAGTGGTTCGCTTTCCAGCAGCAGTTCTTCAGCGCAATCTTCGATTCCGACCAGCCCTGGGCCGGCGGCGACTTTGCCGTCAGCTTCTTCCCGCAGGAGGACGAGTCGCGCAACCTCATGACCTGCACCGCCAGCATGCGCCGCGACTTCAAGCCCGGCCAGGACGTGGTGTACAACAACAGCATCTACTTCGGCCCGAGCAAGTATCCTACGCTCAAGAAGTTCGACCGCAAATACGAGAAGATAGTGCCTCTGGGAGGCTCCCTGGTGGGTTGGTTCACGCGCTTCGTGATAATCCCGCTCTTCGACTTCCTGCACAAGGGCATCAGCAACTTCGGTATCATCATCCTCATAATGACGCTGTTCATCAAGCTGGTGGTGCTGCCGTTCACCTACAAGTCCTACGCGTCGTCTTCCAAGATGCAGGCCCTGCGGCCCGAGATAGAGAAGATTAACGAGCGCTATCCCAAGCAGGAAGATGCCATGAAGAAGCAGCAGGCCACCATGGACCTCTATAAGCGCGCGGGCGTCAATCCCATGGGCGGATGTCTGCCGATGCTGCTCACGTTCCCTATCCTCTGGGCGATGTTCCGCTTCTTCCCGGCGTCCATCGAGCTGCGCCAGCAGCCTTTCCTCTGGGCGGAAGACCTTTCGACATACGATGCCATCTTCGATTTCGGCCACCGCATCCCGCTGATTGGCGACCACCTTTCGCTCTTCGCCCTCCTCATGGCGGTGACGATGTGGGTGTACAGCAAGATGACCATGAGCAACCAGGCGTCCAACGACCCCAACGCGCAGAGCATGAAGTTCATGAGCGTGTGGATGATGCCTATCATGATGTTCTTCATCTGCAACAGCCTCTCCGCGGCCCTCAGCTACTACTATCTGCTCTCGCAGCTCATCTCCATGCTGGAGATCTGGATAATCCGCCGTTTCTTCGTGCATCCCGACGAGCTTCTCGCCAAGGTGCGTGCCTCCGAGGGCAAGCCTCTGCCCAAGAGCAAGTGGCAGCAGCGCCTCGAGGCGGCCCAGAAGATGCAGGAACAGCAGCGTCGTCAGAACAGCAAACGCAAGTGATTCGGGAGAATCTCCATAACATTTGGAACGAACTGCCATCGGGTGTAAAACTGGTGGCAGTTTCCAAATTCCACCCGCTGTCCTCTATCCTGGAGGCCTATGGCGAGGGGCAGAGGCGCTTCGGCGAGAACCGGCCGCAGGAGTTCGCCGCCAAGGCCGTTCAGCTGCCGCAGGATATAGAGTGGCACTTTATCGGGCATCTGCAGACCAACAAGCTCAAGCTCGTCCTTCCTTATGCCTCGCTCGTCGAGTCCGTCGACAGCCTGCATTTGTTGGAGGCCATCGAGTCCTGGGCCGCCGCCAACGACCGCATCATCCGCGTTTTGCTCGAAGTCCACATTGGTGCCGAAGAGACCAAGCAAGGCTTTACGACTGAAGAGATACTACACGTCATTGCCGACTCGATCGGCAATCTCTACCCCCACATAGTAGTCTGCGGGCTGATGGGTATGGCATCGCATACAGATGACGAGGAGCGGATTCGTGAGGATTTCGCGGGCATCAAGGCGCTGTTCGACGAATGCCGCGCACGTTTCCCGCAGCTGACCGAGTTCACCGAACTCTCTATCGGCATGTCCGACGACTGGCGTCTCGCCCTGGACTACGGCGCCACCATCGTCCGCATCGGCACCGCCATCTTCGGTTCCCGTTAGAGCAATTCGATCATGGAGCGGGCGACGGCGCGGGAGGCGCCGGAGCCGCCGAGGCGTGTGCGGATCTCGGCGTAGTCGGCGAGCATGGCCTGGCGGTAGGGGGCGTCCTCGATGAGACGGCGGATTTCCGCCGTGACGGCTTCGGGGGTGAAGTAGTACTGGATGAGTTCGCGGAATGCGAGTTTGTCCAGGATCAGGTTCCCCAGCGAAATGTACTTGATGTGGTCCAGGATATGGAGGATGTGCTGGCCGACGAAGGCGTTGAAGTTCGACGTGCTCCAGCAAACCACCTGCGGAGTGCCAATCAGGGCGGCCTCAAGCGACGCGGTGCCGCTGTTTACCATCGCCGCCGCAGCGAACTTCAGCACATCATACGTCCTTCCGAACACCAGCTGAACATACTCACGTCCCGCAATAATGGGGGAGTAGTCCGCTTCTGAACGGGCGGGAGCCCCCGCCACCACAAACTTCCAGTCCTTATACTCGGGCAGAGCGTGCAGTGCATCCGCCATAGCCATCGCGCCCGGCAGCGTCCGCGCGATCTCTCCCTTGCGGGAACCCGGCAAAATCGCCACATACTTTTTATCCGTAACGGGCGAAAACGCGAAACCGTCGATCGCATCCACCAGAGGATTCCCTTTATATATAAAAGGTATCTGCTTCTCAGTAAAATAGGGGATTTCGAAGGGGAAGACTATGAAAAGCCGGTCCACCCAGGCCTTGAGCTTGCGGTTCCGGCCCTCGCGCGACGCCCATGTCTTTGGCGCGATATAATAGAAGACGCGAACCCCGTGAGCGTGGCAGAACTTGGCAATCTTCATATTGAAGCCGGGGTAGTCGATGAGTATCACCACATCTGGCTTCCAGGCGAGAATATCGGCCTTACAGGCACGCAGGTTGGCGCTTATCTTGCGCAGCGACCCGAGCACCTCCACCAGGCCCATCACCGCAGTATCCTTATAGTCGCGAACCTTCTCGCCGCCCACGGCCTCCATAAGGGCGCCGCCCCAGAAGCGGAATTCCGCCCCCGGATCCTCGGCCGCAAGGCCCTTCATCAGATTGCTCCCGTGCAGGTCGCCGGAAGCCTCGCCGGCTATCAGGTAATACTTCATCGCTAAAAATCAGTTTCTACCCCGAAATCCTTCAGCCGCTTGGTCTCGGCCATATCGTGCGAAAGCAGCTGGTGGCAGGTAATGGTAATATAACCCTGCTTGAGCAGGTTGATGTCCGCGAGCGGGTCGGCTGCGGAATCGTTGACAATGTCCCCGGCCATCATAAACTGCTCCTCGCCCTCCTCGGCCTCGGGCAGCTCGGGAGCGAGTATGCCGAAGTTCTCCGAAGCGAGCCTGCGGAAGAGGTTGCGGTCGAAGGGGATGAACTCGTTCACCCAGCGCAGAATGCTCTGCTTGGCGAGCCTCACGCCCTTGATGTCGCGCAGCGGCAGGTTGGGGAAGTTCACATTGAAGATGGTGCCGTAGGGTATCTGGCCGGCGGCCAGGATGTTCCCGAGGATGTTGGGGAAGAGCGCCTTGACGGCGGAGAAGTCCAGGTCGGAGCCGAAGGCGTCCAGCGAAACCGCGACCGAGGGGATGCCTGCGAGCGCCCCTTCAGCGGCCGCGCCGATAGTGCCGGAATAGCAGTAGGCCGTGCCGAAGTTGCCGCCGTGGTTGATGCCGCTGAGCACCAGGTCCGGGCGGGCAGGGGGGAAGATATTGTCGATGCCGAACTTTACGCAGCTGGACGGAGTGCCGTCCAGATACCACCAGCTCACGCCGGGCTCTTCCTTGATTTTGCGCACCGAAACCGGACTGCGCCCGAGGTTCACGGCCATCGACATGCCGCTCTGATGCTTCTTGGGAGAAATCACGGTGATTTCGCCAAGGGGCTTCATCATTTCTACAAGAGTCTGTATGCCTTTGGCATCGTATCCGTCGTCGTTGGTGATAAGAATTCTCATCGCGATGTATATTTCTCACAAAGATATTGATTTTCACCTTAATTTTTACTAAATTTGCCCCGCCTTTAGGCAAAAAAGGCACAAAAGGTTAGGATATAGTTATTTTCTTTAAAGTATTATTAAAAAATGATTAAACTTGGTATTAACGGATTCGGCCGTATCGGACGTATGGTCTTCCGTGCCGCTGTCGAGAATTTCTCGAAGGACATTGTCGTAGTAGGTATCAACGACCTCCTCGACGCCGACTATCTTGCTTACATGCTTAAGTACGACTCCGTGCACGGAGAGTTCAAGCACGACATCAAAGTTGACGGAAACTACCTCATCGTCGATGGCAACAAGATTCAGGTTTTCGCAGAGAAAGACCCCGCCAACATTACCTGGGGCGCACTCGGAGTTGACGTCGTCGTCGAATCCACCGGTTTCTTCCTCACCGCAGAGCTTGCAGAGGCCCATCTGAAGGCCGGTGCAAAGAAGGTCATCATGAGCGCTCCTTCCAAGGACGCCACCCCGATGTTCGTTTATGGCGTTAACCACAAGACCTACGACGGACAGACCATCATCTCCAACGCTTCCTGCACCACCAACTGCCTTGCTCCTCTCACCAAGGTTCTCAACGACAAGTTCGGCGTTGTCCGCGGCCTCATGACCACCGTACACGCTGCAACCGCTACCCAGAAGACCGTTGACGGCCCTTCCAAGAAGGACTGGCGCGGCGGACGCGGAATCCTCGAGAACATCATTCCTTCCAGCACCGGTGCTGCTAAGGCAGTGGGTAAGGTTCTCCCTGAACTCAACGGCAAACTCACCGGCATGAGCCTCCGCGTTCCCACCAGTGACGTGAGCTTCGTCGACCTCACCTGCGAACTCGCAAAGCCCGCCAGCTACGACGAGATCTGCGCCGCGATGAAGGCCGCTTCCGAGGGCGAACTCAAGGGAGTTCTCGGATACACCGAGGATGCAGTTGTCTCCACCGACTTCCGCAACGATGCCCGCACTTCCATCTTCGACGTGAAGGCCGGTATCCAGCTCGATCCTACTTTCGTAAAGGTTTGCGCCTGGTACGACAACGAGAGGGGTTACAGCAACAAGGTCCTGGAGATGGCAAAAGTTATCATGAAGTAATTCAGAATTACCTGATACTAAAAGATGCGCCCCGGAAACGGAGCGCATTCTTTTTTATTCATTATCAATTATTTAATAGGAATCAGATTCAATATTATATACCCCCCGAACGCCGCAAAGAACAGCAGCGGCCAGCCGGGCCCGCAGGCGAGCACGAACACTGCGCTCGCAAGCAGCACCAGCAGGAAGGCGATGCGCTTCCAGCCGAAGAAGGCGCGCAGGTCCTCGCCGGGATGCAGCTTGAAGGAAAACATGGGCACCTCGCTCACCAGCAGTGTGCAGAGCAGTACAGTGCCGGCGCAAACGAGGCCGGCAACCAGCAGCTCGGAAGCTCCGACCAGGCATCCGCCCATGCCGTACCACGCAGCGAACGAGCCGCACACAATGGCGCAGGCAGGGGTAGGGAGCCCCAGGAAGCCGTCGCTCTGGCGCTCGTCGGTATTGAATTTGGCGAGGCGCAGCGCCGAGAACAGCGCAAGCAGCAGCGGCACATACACGAACCAGCGCCCCCAGGCGATGTCGTCCAGCAGATTAAAGAGCATCACGGAAGGCAGCACGCCGAAGCTCACCAGGTCCGACAGCGAATCCAGCTCCTTGCCAAGCTCGGAATAAGCCCCGAGCAGCCTGGCGGCCAGACCGTCGCAGAAATCGAACACGGAGGCGAGCAGCATCAGCAGGAACGCGGCCTGCGGCATGCCCTCGAAGCTGGCGACAATTCCCAGCACCCCGCAGAGGAGGTTGAGCAGCGTAATGCTGTTGGGAATATGTTTCTTAATCGAAATCATTACTTGATGGCGAGTTTCTTCTTAACGTCCTTGGGCAGAGCGTCCTTATGCATCAGAAGGTCCAGCGTCTGTCCCTTGACAAAATTCTCGGAAGCGTACCAGATGCCCTTGTAGCGGCCGGTCACGCCCCAGGAATTCTTTACCATATAATACTTGCGGCCGAACTGGTCGTGCGCGATTCCGAAGATCTGCATGCCGTGGTCGTCGGTGATGGTCTTGTTGTCGAAGCCCTTCTGGCGATACTCCTGGTCGGGAACTATCTCGTTCGGGGCCTCGATTGCGGGCTTGGGCGAATTGTCCTTGCCCACCCATTTCTCCTGGTCGGAGCCGGGATTCTTCTTCTCCCACTCCTTGAGGTCCACCAGGATCGCAAGGCCGTCGCGGGTGAAGCCGGGCTCGCTCACATCGGCGCCCCAGGCCACCGTGTAGCCGTTCTTGAGGGCGTTGTCGAGGGCGGCCATCAGCTCGTCCACGGGCACGTTCCATGCCTCGTCCCAGCGCCAGTTGTCGGCCACCTCGATGGCGAACTTGGTATAAAAGGGATGATGCGTGAAGGAAGTCAGCGTCACATAGTCTTCGGGCTTGAACTTGAGGGCGTCGCGGTACGAGGCGGGAGTGTACTTTACTCCGTCCACCGTGAACTCCTCTGGAATCACGCCCAGATAGGCGTCCAGGATGCCGTCGAAGCCGGCCTTCCAGGCGGTGGTGAGCTTGCCGCGTCCGGGCACGGAGGCGATAGCCTTCACATATCCCTTGAGGGCGGCGTCCATCTCGGCCTGCTCGGGCAGCTCGGTGCCGTAGTTCATACCGGAATACGCGCTCTGGGGCATAAGTCCGTGGTCTGCAATAACATGCAGCACGTCGTCGGCCGACGAACCGGCCCCGAAACCGAGGTGTCCGTCCAGGCGCACATACTTCTCGGCGCGCTCGGAATAGGACTTATGCACAACGTACATCTGCGAAAAATCGGGATACTTGGCGGTATCCTTTATGCTGTTGATGCGGATAACCTCCGACTCCACGAAACCGAGCGCGGAAAACGCCCAGCAGGTGCCGCTGCGGTACTGGTTCTTGACCGGGGTGATGGGAATCTGCAGGTCCGCGGTAAAAGTATACTCGGGGAACTTGATCTTGTCCTTGCGCTGCGCATTCAGCGCGATGCCGCCGGCCAGCAGGGCCACTGCGACGATAATTGCCTTTTTCATATCAATACACCGTTAACTGTTATACACTTTGAGTCCGTCCGCCAGGATCTTGAGCGCCTTCTTGAGCTCGGGAACCTCCAGCACATAGGCGATTCGCACCTGGTTCCGTCCGGCGCCCTTTGTCTTGTAGAAGGGCTCGGCGGGCGTCACCATGACGGTTTCGCCGCCGGGATGGAAGTCGGTGAGCAGCCACTTGCAGAAGTCCGAAGCGTTCTTGACCGGCAGCTCGGCGACCGTATAGAAGGCCCCTTCCGGGGTAGGGGAATAAACCCCCGGGATGGCGTTGAGCGCCTTGATTGTAAAGTCCCTGCGGGCGATATACTCCTTGCGCACGGCGGCGAAATACTCCTTGTCCGCGCTCAGGGCCCCGTAGGTGGCCACCTGGCCGAGGACCGGCGGGCAGAGGCGCGCCTGCGCTATCTTGGTGACGAGTTTTATGACGTCGCGGTTGTGCGAGATTATGCATCCGATGCGCGCTCCGCAGAGGTTGTAGCGCTTGCTGGCGGAGTCCACCAGAATCACGTTCTGCTGCATGCCGGGAATCTGCATCGCCGAGAAATAAGGCTCGCTGGTGTAGCAGAACTCGCGGTAGGCCTCGTCGCTGATTAGGAAGATATCGTGCCTGCGGCAGATTTCGCCCAGCGCCAGCAGGTCCTTCTTTGTATAGAGCGTGCCGGTGGGGTTGGAGGGGTTGCAGATGAGGATGGCCTTGGTGCGCGAGGTGATGTGCTTCTCGATAACCTCGGCCGAAGGCAGCCGGAAGCCGTCGCGGATGTCGGTGTGCACCGCAACTATCTTCACCCTGTTCATCAGCGAGAAGGTATTGTAGTTGCAGTAGAAGGGCTCCATTATGAGCACCTCGTCGCCCGGATCGCAGGCCGCCTGGAACACCATCGTGAGTGCCTCGCTGCCGGCCACGGTGACCAGCAGGTCCTCCAGCTCGAAGTCTATTCCGTTGGGCTTGTAATACTTTTCGATGATGGCCCTGCGCAGGGCGTAGGTGCCTGCGGAATTGGAATAGGGGAGATGGTCGAACTTGAACCCTGCCACCGCCTCGGCGGCGCTTGCGGGCGACTTGATGTCGGGCGCTCCGATGTTAAGGTGATACACTTTGATGCCGTCGGCTTTGGCCTGGTCGGCATAGGGCGTGAGCATGCGGATAGCGGACTCCGGCATTATCTCCGCGGTATGAGAAATTTTCGGCATAATCGGGACAAAGATAACGAAATTTCCTATCTTTGTAGAGATGAAACCTATATATTTATTGTTTGCGGCCGCGACGCTCGCGCTTGCGTCGTGCGCGCGAGGCGGACAGCAGGAAGGGGCCGCTCTCAAATACGTACAGGATATCATTTCGGGCCAGGATGCCGCAGCCCACGCCATAGTGAGCGCCTACTCCGGGCCGGCCAGGGACGGCGCCGTTTATGTGGCCGGTCCCTACGCCCCGGTTCTCGGGGCTATGAAGAACCTCATCCGCTTCGAAGCCTTCGACAATGTCACGGGCCAGCCGGCCCCCGACGCCCTGCCCGACTTTGCGGGCGAAAAGATATGCGCACTCTACGACTTCTGCCTCGCGCCTGAGGACCGGGAGGAGATGCGCGCGGCAACGGTGCGCGCAGTGGTGGAGGCGATGGACGGCGTCTGCTTCGTGAGCCCCTACGACAACGAGGGCCTGGACACCCGGCCGGTGGCAAAGGCGCTTCTTCTGCCCTCGCCCAACGCGGCCTGGGGCATGCCCGACGTGGACTCTCTGCTCACGGCCTTCGGCATAAAGCTGCCGGTAATCTGCCCCCTGAAGAGCGTTCTTGAACCCTTCTTCAAAGGCAGGCGGGGCAGCGCGTCGGTCGCAGTGCTAACAACACAGGAATACGCTTCAGGCGAAGCCTACAAGGGATATATCGACTATCTTGCCGCAAAGCAGGGGCTGGATTCGGTGGCCTGCACCGTGAGTGCGGACAGCAGCGTCACCGCGGTGCTCACGCATCCCGTGGACCTTCTGATAATCGACAATCCGGAGCTGGATTCGAGGCAGATATCCGAAAACGTAAAGCCGATCCCCGTAGTCGACCTGGCCCGCAAGGGGGCGGAAGAATGCTACAGGGCGCTGCGCCGCGGGAACCTCTTTACGCACCGCGTGGCCTGGCCGGAAGCAATGGAATATATGTCTGCGGAGGGTAAGATTCTGCAGTACAACACAAAATATTTGGAGAAGTAGATGTTCAGGAAAACAATTCTTCCGGCGGAGATAGAGCCCCTGCCGCTCGTGTCGTTTCAGGGAGAAATCAAAGTGATAAGCCGCCCCGGGTGGGAATTCACCAAGGCGCTGATATATTTGAAAAGACAGAAGGTAATCGGCTTCGACACCGAGGCGCGTCCCTGCTTCGGCCCCGGCCAGCACAACAACGGAACCGCACTGCTGCAGCTTTCCGGACCGGACAAGGCCTTTCTGTTCAGGATTCAGAAACTGGGTTTGAGGCGTCGCCTCTGCGCGATCCTCGGCAACCCCAACATACTCAAGGTGGGTGCAGCTTCCCACGACGACGTGCACGGCCTGCAGCATTTCGCCTCCTTCAAGGAGCGGGGCTTCGTGGACCTGCAGAAGATAGTGTGGGAGTGGGGCATCAACGAGAAGTCCGTCAAGAAGATGGCGGCGATAATCCTCGGAGTGCGCATCTCCAAGAAGGAGCAGCTCTCCAATTGGGAGGCCGAGACGCTCAGCGAGGGCCAGCAGAAATATGCCGCCACCGACGCCTGGATCTGTCGCGAGATGTACCTGAAGCTGCTGGAGTGCGAGAAGCATCCGCTCACGCGAGAGGAGATGATGCCACCCGAGCAGCTCGAGGCGATGAAGCGGGCGGCCCAGCGGCGCGAAGAAGCCCGCCTTGCGGAGGAGAAGCGCCGCCAGGAGGCGGCCGAGAGGCGTAGGCAGCGCAGGCGCAACAAACGCAAAAAGAAGAAGACTAAAGATGACCAGAGTATACCTAAAGAAGGGGCGTGACGCATCGCTCCGCCGCTTTCACCCCTGGGTTTTCTCGGGGGCGGTGGCCCGCGTGGACGGGAGCCCCGCCGAAGGGGATGTGGTGTTTGTCTATTCGGCCGAAGGTGAGCCGCTGGCCGCGGGCCACTGGCAGGTCGGCAGCATCGCGGTACGTGTCTTGAGTTTCGCCGGCGACCCTCTACTTCCGACCTTCTGGGAGGAAGCATTATCTGCAGCCCTGAATGCGCGCAAAGCCTGCGGACTCTGGAAATCCAAAAAGACGAATTGTTTCAGATTGGTTCACGGCGAGGGCGACGGCCTGCCGGGACTCATTATCGACTGGTACGACGGCGTGGCGGTCATGCAGGCCCATTCCGTGGGAATGTTCCGTGCCAAGGCCAAGATCTGCGAAGCGCTTCAGAAGGTATTCGGCAAAGAGCTCAAGGCAGTATACGACAAGAGCAGCGGCACGGCCCCGTTCAAGGCCGGACTGGAACTCGTGGACGGCTTCATCTGGCAGGCTCCCCGCTACAAACCGGGCCCGCAGACAGTGCTGGAAAACGGCCACAGGTTCCTTGTGGACTTCACCGAAGGGCAGAAGACCGGCTTCTTCCTCGACCAGAGGGAAAACCGCGCGCTGGTCGAACGCTACGCTGCAGGCAAGAACGTGCTCAACCTCTTCTGCTACACCGGCGGTTTTTCCGTGTACGCGCTCGCGGGTGGAGCAACGCACGTGGACAGCGTGGACAGCTCTGCCAAGGCTATCTCCCTGGTAGGCAAAAACATGGAACTTAACGGCTTTGCGCCGGAGTCGCACGGCGAAATCTGCGCCGACGCAATAGAATATCTCGGCCGCGAATGCGAAGACGGCCGCTACGACCTCATAATAGTGGATCCTCCCGCATTCGCCAAACATCGCGGAGCGCTGCAGAACGCGCTCCGGGCATATCAGCGGCTCAACGCAGCCGCCATCTCCAAAGTGGCTCCCGGGGGGCTCGTGTTTACCTTCTCCTGCTCGCAGGTAGTGGACAAGGAGGCCTTCGCGCTGGCAGTCTTCTCCGCGGCGGCCCAGACCGGCCGCAGCGTGCGCATCCTCGACCGGATGTGTCAGCCCTGCGACCACGCAGTGAATATCTATCACCCCGAAGGGGAATACCTTAAGGGACTTTTGCTATACGTAGAATAATATGACCAGAACCTCAGCAATCGCAATGCTCCTGGCCCTCGCGCTCGCGCCCGCATGCAAGCAGGGCCCCGAGAAAGGCGAAAAAGCGCCCGCACACTATCGCACGGTCAAGGTGGCGCTCTCCGACCAGACGCTCCAGACGCGCTACGCAGCCACCCTCGAAGGCCGCCAGCTCGTGGAAATCCGCCCCCAGGTGAGCGGAACAATCACCAAGATATGCTTCAACGAGGGCGACAAGGTGAGCATGGGGCAGACGCTCTTCGTGCTCGACCAGGTGCCTTACCAGGCAGCTGTCGAAGTGGCCGACGCCAATGTAAAGAGCGCCGAAGCCAAACTCAGGACCGCAAAGCTCACCGCCGACAGCAACAAGCAGCTGTTCGAGAAGGACGTTATCTCCGGCTATGAACTGCAGACGGCCCAGAACGCCCTTGCGGAGGCTCAGGCCGCCTACGCTCAGGCAAAGGCCCAGATGACCACAGCACACAACAACCTGTCCTACACGGTTGTCAAGAGTCCGGTCAACGGCGTCGCCAGCATGACCTCGTACCGCGTGGGTGCGCTGGTGAGCAGCAGCATCGCCAGCCCGCTGGTCACGGTGTCCGACGACAGCTACGTTTACGTATACTTCTCGCTTTCCGAGAATCAGATACTTGACCTTATGAGCCAGTACGGCAGCCAGGAGAAGTTCCTCGCAGGTATGCCCGACGTGCAGCTCATACTCAGCAACGGCCGCGCCTACGGCACCAGCGGCCGCATCGACGCGGTGAGCGGCGTTATCGACCAGAGCACCGGCTCGGTACGCGTGAGGGCCTGCTTCCCCAACAAGGAAAGGATCCTTCGCAGCGGAGCGAGCGCCACGCTGGTCATCCCCGTAACCCGCAGGGACTGCATCGCCATCCCCCAAACCGCCACCTTCGAGATTCAGGAGAAGGTGTTCGTGTACAAGGTGGTGGACGGCAAGGCGGAATCCGCCGAAATCAAGGTGCTGGCGCTCAACAACGGCACCGACTATATTGTTGAATCCGGCCTCGAAGTGGGTGAAGTGATTGTGGCTGAAGGAGCGGGACTCATCCGCGAAGGCACTCTCATAAGCACTGAGGAGGCCGCTGAATGAATGTACGCAGCTTTATAGACCGCCCCATCCTTTCGGGCGTCATTTCCGTGCTCATCCTTATAGTGGGCCTCATAGCGCTGGTGCAGCTGCCGCTGGAGCGCTTCCCGGACATCGCGCCGCCTACGGTAAACGTCATCTCCCGCTTCACGGGGGCCAGCGCCGAGACCACCCAGAAGAGCGTTGTGGTGCCGCTGGAAGAGTCCATCAACGGCGTGGAGCACATGCTCTACATGACCAGCAAGGCTTCCAACGAAGGGCAGGGGAGCATCACGATTTACTTCGAGCAGGGCACCGACCCCGACATGGCGGTGGTAAACGTGCAGAACCGCGTTTCCGAGGCCACGCCCCAGCTCCCTTCCGACGTTACCAAATCGGGCGTGACGGTGCGCAAGCGCCAGAACAGCACCCTCATGATAGTAGCCCTCTACAGCCCCAACGACGCCTACGAGAGCAACTTTCTCACCAACTACATGCAGATTAACGTCGAGCCCCGGCTGAGCCGTATCCCGGGCGTGGGCGAGGTGAATATCTGGGGTGCCCGCTACTCCATGCGAATCTGGCTGGATCCCGGCAAGATGGCGATGTATTCCCTGGTGCCTTCCGACATTGTGAACGTGCTGGGTGAGCAGAACATCGAGTCGCCGACGGGCAAGCTCGGCAGCGAGAGCGAGAACGTGTTCATGTACACGCTCAAGTACCGCGGCCGCTACGAGAAGGAGGAAGATTACGAGAACTTCGTGGTGAAGTCGCTCCCGGACGGCAGCCTGCTGCGCCTGGGCGATGTCGCGCGCGTCGAGCTTGGGGCGCTCAGCTATACTTTCTTCAACCAGGTCAACGGCCATCCGGCCTGCAACTGCCAGATCGTGCAGACCTCCGGCTCCAACGCCAACGAGGTCATTATAGCCGTGCAGAAGGTACTGGACGAGGTTGCCAAGGACCTGCCCAAGGGCATGAAGCTGGAAGTGGTCACGAGCACCAAGGACTTCCTGGACGCTTCCATCGAGGAGGTGGTAAAGACGCTCTTCATAGCCATCCTGCTGGTGGTGCTGGTGGTGTTCTTCTTCCTGCACGACATCCGCGCCACGCTCATCCCTTCCATCTCCATAATTGTCTCGCTTGTAGGCACTTTCGCCTTCATATACGCCGCCGGCTTCAGCCTTAACCTGCTCACGCTGTTCGCGCTGGTGCTGGTGATAGGCACGGTGGTGGACGACTCGATTATTGTGGTCGAGGCCGTCCAGGCACGCTTCGACGCGGGCTACACGGACTCGCGCAAGGCCGCCATCGACGCAATGCAGGGTCTCGCCGCCGCAATTATCGCCAATACGCTGGTGTTCATGGCGGTGTTCATCCCGGTCTGCTTCATGGGAGGCACTTCCGGTGTGTTCTACACCCAGTTCGGTCTCACCATGGCGGTGGCAGTGGGTATCTCGTGCCTCAATTCGCTCACTCTCAGCCCAGCCCTCTGCGCGCTCATAATGCGCCCGGGCGGCGACGACAACAAGCTCCATACGGGCTTCAACCGAGTGTTTTTCCGCCTGGTGGACGGGTTCGGGCGCCGCATCGCCTGGCTCTTCCATCATAAGTGGCTTACCTGGATTCTGCTGGCGGCTTCCGTCGGCGGCCTCTGGTATATGCTCGTGGCCACCAAGACCGGCCTTGTGCCGCAGGAGGATATGGGAACCATTACCGTCGGAGTGCGAGCCGCCCCGGGCACCAATCTCGAGGAGACCTCGCGCATTATGGACCAGGTGGAGGAGGCCATCGTGGACATCCCCCAGCTGCAGCTTTATTCCCGCGTAACCGGCTCCGGCGGCAGGGGAGAGTCCAGCGCCGCGGCCGGCAGTTTTACCCTGCGTCTGCGCAACTGGGACGAGCGCCGCGGACCGGGCGACGACGTGCCTTCCATTATGGCCGAAATCTACCGCCGCACGGCCCATATTTCCGCCGCCACAATCCGTCTGAACCAGCCTCCGATGATATCCGGATACGGTATGGGAAGCGGATTTGAACTCTATGTTCAGGATAAGAAGGGCGGTACCATCGAGGATCTGTTCAAGTATACCAAACAGTTTATCCGCGCCCTCGACGAGAGGCCGGAAATCTCGCGCGCCTACACCAATTTCGACACCAAGTATCCGCAGTATACGGTTGAGGTGGACGCCGCCCTCTGCAAGCGTAACGGCGTATCTCCCAAGGAGGTCCTGAGCGTGCTCTCATCCTATCTGGGAGGCAATTATGCGTCCAATTTCAACAGGTTTACAAAGCTTTACCGCGTGATGGTTCAGGCCTCCTCCGAGTACCGCGAGGACCTGGCCGCCATCGACAATATGTATGTCCGAAACTCCGCCGGAGAGATGTCGCCGATCAGCCAGTATCTTACCTTCACAAAGGTCTACGGCTCCGAGACACTCGAGCGCTTCAACCTGTTCCCGGCAATCGCCGTTTACGGCCAGCACGGGCACGGTTACAGCTCCGGCCAGGCTATCAAGGCCATCCGCGAGGTTGCGCACCAGGTGCTGCCCGAGGGCTACGGCTACGAGTTCGGCGGAATGTCGCGTGAGGAGGCGGCCGGCGGCACCAGCAACACCGCTATGATCTTCCTTCTCTGCCTTGTGTTTATCTACCTGATACTCTGCGCGTTATACGAGTCGCTTATGATACCTCTGGCGGTGATTCTGTCCGTCCCGATGGGTCTTGCGGGCAGCTTCCTTTTCGCTCAGATGTGGGGACTTGAGAACAATATTTATCTGCAGATTGGCCTCATTATGCTCATCGGACTGCTCGCCAAAACGGCCGTGCTCGTTACCGAATACGCGTCACGTCGCCGCGCCATTGGAATGAGCATAACCGGTGCCGCGCTGTCGTCCGCCAAGGCCCGTCTGCGCCCGGTCCTGATGACTTCGCTCACCATGATTATCGGCCTGCTTCCGCTCGTTTTTGCGAGCGGTGTGGGTGCCAACGGTAACCGTTCGGTCGGCGTAGGTGCTGCAGGCGGAATGCTTGTGGGTACCCTGGCTATTCTCTTCCTCACTCCGGTGTTCTTCATCGTCTGTGAGTATGTTCAGGAACGTTTCGGCAAAAGAAGAAAGGAGGGTAAGCTATGAGAAGATTAATCCTTGTCGCGGCCGCCCTGCTTCTGGCGTCCTGCGGACTTTATAAGAAGTATGAGGCCCCTTCGTTCGATGGCGTTAAGTCGGCGGAGGAGGTCAAAGTTGTGGGGTGGCGCGAGATGTTTACCGATCCGCTGCTGCAGGGGCTCATAGAGACGGCTCTTGCAAACAACGTCGATATGCAGGCGGCGCTGCTCCGCGTCGACCAGGCGCATGCCGCGCTCGCGGCCTCCAGG
>JAFZWD010000010.1 GCA_017617495.1 Bacteroidales bacterium | reverse complement strand
GCCACGCACATGCAAGAATGAGCAGAATCGCTACAAACTTGATAGCACCTTTGCTTTGCATAAATACTTGAGTTAGTTATAATAAATTATAAATTTCAAAATTAGCCGACAAATTTACGATTTATTTTCAGATAAATGCCAATTCTGCCCTTTATTTCTTAATTTTGCTGTCCGTTAACATGAAGAAAGCGCTTCTCATAGTACTCCTGGCCACATTTTGCGCCGGGGCAGGGGCCCAGACCGACTCGCTTCGTGCGGCTGCGGACAGGCTCTGCGAAAACTACGATTTCGGCGCGGCGGTATCCCTTTACAGAAGCGCCCAGGTGCATGCCGATTCGCTTGTCCGGGCGGAATTGGAAGACCGCATAACCGACTGCGTCAACGGCGCAAACCTTGCCGGCTTCTGCTTCAAGCCGGTGGTGGTTGCGCGGGAGCGCTTCGCCCTGGAAGATTTCTTCCTTTTCTACCCCTTTGCAGATTCCTCCTGGCATCTTTCCTCCGGCGACACCCTGGCTTACTGCCGCCCGGCTGGCGCGACCGCTTATGCCTGGAGCCTGAAGGACTCCTGCGGAGTGAGCCGCCTCTGGTTCCGGGAGAAGAAAGACAGCGTCTGGGGCCCTGCAGAGGCCGTTCAGATACCCGCAACCGGCGACGCGGTGTTCCCCTTTATCTCCGGAGAACAGCTGTATTTCTCGGCGAAAGGCCTGTTCGGAGTGGGTGGCTTCGACCTCTACGTGTGCAACCGCAAGGCCGACGGCAGCTGGGGAGAACCTGCCAATCTGGGTTTCCCCTTCTCTTCGCCCGCGGACGATTATCTCTATGTCGACAGCCCGGACGGCAAGTATTCGCTGTTCGCTTCGTCCCGTGGATGCAGCGCCGACAGCGTCAATGTTTACGTTATAGAATATGACGCGATGCCCGTGCGCAGCGCGGTCGAGGGGGCTGAAGCGCTTGCCAGACTGTGCAGCCTGGACCCAACTTACAGCCCCAAGAAGATTAACACAGGCACGGCGGTCTCGTCCGGAGCGGCCGGCGATGCGAGTACGGCCCGCTATTCTGCAAAGACGGCGGAAGTCCGTGCGGTACGCGACAGCATTTCCGTGCACAACCGCCAGCTGGCGGCAATGAGGGCCAGGTATTCGGGTTCTGTGGGCACCGAACGGGAGTTCCTCACAAAGGAAATCGCCCGTATGGAGGCAGGCCTGCCGCTGCTGCAGAAACAGCTTTCCGCCAAGACTGCGGAACTTCAGAAAATAGAGATGGAGTTCCTTAGGCACGGGGTGGTCATCGACCCCGGCAAAGTTGCTTCGGATGCCGACAAAGAGGTCGTGGGCGCCTCCTCGTCATACACCTTTACCAAAAAGGTTCCTTTTACTCCCTGCAATTAACCCTGCCACTTCCGCATTGAAAGACTCAGCCTTCTGCAGGGCCTCGAGGCTGATGTGCATACGCCACCGCCACCTGTTGTCGGGGTCGGCCGGGTCGTTGATGCGTTCGGCGTTCGGGTCGGGGTTCCGCAGTTCGCCGTCCATCGACAACCAGTCCTGAAGCGGGAAAATTGCGAGCATCGAGCCGGAATTCAGGTGGTCCTGGAGGATGCGGCGGCATTCGATAGGGTCCTTGTCGTCCGAATTCCAAAGGCGGATGGAAGTCATGTCGTGCGACGATGTTGCGCATACGCTCAGATAGGGCCAGGCGTGGCCCTTGTCCATGCGCTGCATCTCCAGCGAGAGGATTCTTTCGCGTGCCATAACCTCCGGCACGCTGTCGGGCACCATTCCGAGGTCCTCTCCGCAGGCCAGCATGCCGGTAGCTGACAGCAGATGCGGGAGTTTGAGGAGCGCGTTGCGCTTCCAGAACTCGTTGTGCCTGTGGAAGAAGAAGTCGTTCCACATTGCGCTGAAGCGTTCCTTCTGCCAGTCGGCAAGGCCGGATGTGTCCGGGCTGATGACGGGGTGATACATACCTTCGGCGTGCGGGTCCTCCACAAAGAGGCTTTCCAGCGGGAGCCCCGCGGCTTCTATTTCGCCGCGAACGAACGGGATTGCCGGGTTGAAGTGGCCCAGGCGGCCGCCTTTCTGGGTTACCGGAATCTCCCAGATGCGGAAGAATCCCAGAATATGGTCGATGCGGAAGGCGTCGAAGTATTCGGACATCTTGCGTAGGCGGCGTTTCCACCAGGAGTAGCCGTCCTTTGCCATTTCTTCCCAGTTGTAGGTGGGGAAGCCCCAGTTCTGGCCTTCGGTGCTGAAGTAGTCCGGCGGCGCTCCGGCGCTGCTGTCCAGGTTGAACAGTTCCGGGAACGAATGCGCGTCCACACTGTCGCGTCCCACCCCGATCGGCAGGTCGCCTTTAAGGTAAACACCCTTGCTGTGAGCGTACGCCACCGCCTTCTTCAACTGCCTGTCCAGATGGTACTGCACCCAGCGGTAAAAATCCGGATTTTCCGCCATTGATATGGCGTATGGTTCCAGCCATTCGGCATTGTCTTTTACGAACTTTTTATAGGACGGTTTTTGGCTGTCTTTTTCTCCGTTCCGGGCAAACGCTTCGAGCAGGTATTCCGTCTTCAGGCGCATCACTTCGGGGTAGTCCACAAAGGGCTCCGAATTGAGTTTTTTCTGGAGCTCACGGAAGCGCTTGTCGGGCTTTACTCCGACGTCCTGAAGGTGTACATAAATCGGGTGCAGAGCAAAGGCGGAAACAGGGCTGTAAGGGTAGGAATCTCCCCACTTCCCAAGTCGGGTGGTATCATTGACAGGAAGTAGCTGGAGCACGTTTTGTCCCGACTTTTCCATCCAGTCCACAAAGGTAGGGAGATCGTTGAATTCGCCCACCCCGAAATCGTCTTTTCCGCGTAGGGAGAATACCGGTATCGCAGTGCCAGCTCCGCGGTATCCCGGAGTGTCGAAAATAGCAGCCGAATGCTTGCGAAGGAAGGGGCATCCTGGGATGGAACAGTCGAGCCATTTATCCCGGATTTCCCTGCGTGCCGGACGTCTCGAAATCCGGTGGTTTTCCCACTCCGTCCGGGTGATGATTCCGCCCTCGGTCACGGCATAAAAATACTCTTCCGGAACACCCTCCAGACTCACCGTCCAGACGTCTCCTTCGCTCCATGCCATCGGGTACATTTTGTCGTCCGCCATCAGGCACAGGCTTTCGCCCCACCGGGTATGATATTCGATTTTGAAAACTGTCGCCACTTTTCTTTCAATTCTATTTTTGCAAAATTAAGAAATAATTCCTACTTTTGCGGTCCCGTTTGGCAACAATGCCCATCAGGAAGGGTGGGTGAGTGGCTGAAACCACAGGTTTGCTAAACCTGCATACGGGAAACCGTATCACGAGTTCGAATCTCGTCCCTTCCGCTCAGTGCAATCAACTGGCAAGCGCTGCACCTCCGGTGCGGCGCTATTTGTTAAGCGGCAGCCCTTGCAAAAGCTAGCTTTTGTCGGGGTTACCGTCTTAACATGCAGGGCCACAGGTGGCCCCTTGCCAGTTGATTGCCGGCGGAAGCTCCGAGATAGCGGAGCCCCGCAGGGGCGACGGAATCTCGTCCCTCCCACTGTCGTCCACCTCAAACAATTTGAGAGGTGGACGACAAAAACGGCCTAAAATGCTGTCAACCTCGCAAATAATTGGAGGTGGACAGCACCTAGAGTTTGGCTTTTACGTAGGATCGGTAAAGTGTTTGTACCTGGTCTTCCAGATAGCGCTGTTCAAACGGACTGTAGTCGTTCGGAGTATTCTTGGCCAACAAAAGAACCCTCTTTTCCTGAGCGTCGATGACTGAAAGAAAAATATTGGAGCCGTGTCTGTAAGGGACTTTATACGCACTCACAGTACCTAGAGTAAGCACTCCGGTAAGAATACCCATTCCGATTGCACCGGCCATTTTCTTTTTCTGGGACTTTTTGTCGCGCTCAAAACCTGTTGATATCAGTACTACGCCGTAGCGGTAGCCACAGGAAAGGACTAAATTGCAGATAGAATCTGTAAGTGCTACTTGCATTGCCTGTTCTGCGGAGGCACGGATAGACCAGTTGAGATACTTGCGAAGTTCCGTATTCTTTTCGGAGTAATCAATATCCAGATATTTTTTGATAGGGAATTCACTGTTCTGTAAAACAGGGACAAGGACACTCTCGGAAACGTGCGAGAGGGAGTCGTTATGGTGAAATTCCCCTTCAGCATCCAGAAAAGCAATATTAGTCCATGGGCGGATAAGGACGAGAGAGTCAATAACTTTCTGTTCCTTTTCTTCTTCTGAAACCGCAACCCGGCTTGTTCCGCAGGAGAACAAGAGCGTCAGTGCGGCAATGGCAAGAATCAGTTTTCTCATCATTCAATACATTAACGTTTATTCTTCCACCTGCCACGTATCCTCCGTACGGTCGGTGTAGAGGATACCGTCGAGGTGGTCGATTTCGTGTTGGAAAATGCGTGCGGTGTAGTCCACGACGGTTTCGCTGACCCGGGACTTGCCGTCGGGGGAGGCGTAGGACACCACTATACCATACGCACGCGGGACGTTGCCGCGCAGGCCGGGAATGGAAAGGCAACCCTCACGGCCGACAACTATGTCGCCGAAGGTGGAGTCGATCTGCGGATTTGCGTACGGGACGAAGGGTTCGCCCTCCTGGTCGAGACGGCAGACAACGATCAGCCGTTTGCTTACACCGACCTGGGGCGCAGCGATGCCCACGCCGTTCTGGGTGGAATCGGTAACGGTTGCAATCATCCGTTCCGCAAGCCGCGAAAACGCGCGGCTGCGCAGTTCGGCGGAAGTAAAATCCTCGCAGGGAGTACGCAGGACGGCAAGGTCCGCGGGGTCGTCCACGGTTAAAACCCTCATTACGCCCCGCTGTCCGCAGGACACCAGGCACAGAAGCGCACAGGCGGCAATCAGTTTTCGCATAACAGGACAAAGGTAACTAAAACCCTTTGCTTTAGAAAAAGAATAATGCTATTTTTGTGCTATGAGGCACTATCTTCTTCTTGCAGCGGCTCTGCTGCTGGCCCTTTCCTGCTCGCAGGAGCGCAAATGGTCGGACGACCCCCAGGTGGCGGAAGCCGAAAAACTCTGCGCACGCATTCTTCCCCGGCAAAGCCGGAACATAGACTTTAAAATCGCCCCCGCGGACACCAGCTACTTCGCACTGGAGACGGTGGACGGCCGCCTGCAGATCAGCGGCGACAACGTCAACTCGCTGGCGGTGGGTCTGGGGGCATATCTGCGCGAGCAGTGCAAAATAGAACTCACCTGGTTCGCAAGGGACAAGGTTCGCGAACCCCGCAGGCTCCCCGCAGTGGACGGCCGCATCTGCCGCAAGGCTCTGGTGAAGGAGCGCTTCTTCTTCAACTACTGCACCTTCGGCTACACCCTGCCCTGGTGGCAATGGAAGGACTGGGAGAGGCTCATCGACTGGATGGCGATCCACGGAGTGACGCTCGCGCTGGCTAACACCGGACAGGAAAGCGCCTGGCTCGAGACCTGGAAGGAATTCGGGCTGAGCGAAGAGCAGATCCGCGCATACTTTACCGGTCCAGCCTTCCTGCCATGGCACCGCATGACCAATATCGACCGCTGGCACGGACCCCTGCCGGAAGGCTGGCTCGAAGGACAGAAAGAGCTTCAGCGCAAAATTATCGCAAGGGAGAGCGCTCTCGGCATTTCCCCGATCCTGAGCGCCTTCTCCGGGCATGTGCCCGCGGCGCTGAGGGAGGTCTTCCCCGACGCGCAGATAGTGGAGCTCAACCGCTGGGCAGGGTTCAAAGGCGAACATAACGCCTGGTACCTGAACCCCGCCGACACGCTCTTCCGCTCCATTCAGAAGACCTTCCTGCGCAAGCAGAAGGAGATTTACGGCGACGCCTGCCACGTGTATGCGGTGGACCTGTTCAACGAGATGAACCCGCCCTCATGGGAGGAAGCTTTCCTGGAGAAAGTCTCGCGCGACACCTACGAAACCCTGAGCGAAAACGACCCCGAGGCCGTATGGCTGCAGATGGGCTGGCTGTTCTGGAACAAGAAACGGATGTGGACGCCCGAGCGCATCAAGGCATACATCTCGCCGGTGCCGAAGGGCAAGCTGGTGCTGCTGGACTACTATGTGGAGAAGGTGGAGATCTTCCGCCAGACCGAGAATTTCTTCGGGCAGGACTTCATCTGGTCGTACCTGGGTAATTTCGGCGGCGAAACAATGATAGCCGGCGATTTCTACGATATGAGCGCCAGGGCGGACAAACTGTATGAAGACGCTCCGGAATCGCTTGTTGGCTTTGGCTGCACGCTGGAGGCGCTGGATGTGAACCCGATGATGTACGAATATATGCTGGACCGCGCCTGGGAGCATGTCGGCGACGAGGCGTGGATAAATGCGATGGCGGATTCCCGCGCCGGAGCTGAGGATGAGCACGTGCGTGCGGCCTGGCATCTGCTCTGCGAAAAGGTGCAGAAGCAGATAGGCGGCCATAGGGTTTCGCAGCTGCCGTCAAGGCCTTCGGAAGACGGCAAAGCCTACTGGAACACCCCCAGCGATGCATACGACAACAAGGACCTGCTGGACGCCTGGGGCGAACTGCTCAAGGCGGGCGACCATAATACGCCTTCGTTCCGCTTCGACTGCGTAAACTGGGCCCGCCAGTGCCTGGACAATTTTTTTACCGCGCTTTATGCGAAGATTCGCGAGGCTTACGCCGCCGGGGATGCCGAAGCGGTAAAGGCCATCGGCTCCAGAATGCTGGAAATTGCCCGGGATGTGGACGAACTGGTGGCATCCGACACCTATTTTCTCCTTGGCAAGTGGATAGAAATGGCGCGTGAATGGGGCGCGACTCAGGAGGAGAAGGATTATTACGAGACCGACGCCCGCCTTCTGGTGAGTACCTGGGGCTACAGGGGCGGCCCTCTCAACGATTATTCCAACCACGACTGGAACGGCCTGATAGGCTCCTACTACTATCCCAGATGGGAAAAATATGTGACCGGCCTGCAGGAAAGCCTTGCCGCTGGCGAGCCTTTCGACTTTGGCGCGTTCAAGGAATGGTGCTTCGATTTCGAGTGGGACTGGGCCCACAGTCACGGGGCCGTCCGGTCCAGGCCGACCGGTAATCCGAGGAAGCTGTCGCAGAAGATGTATGATAAATACGCCGCAGAAATCCGCGACTTTAACATATAGTTATTATATTTGCAGATGTAACAACCGGAAAACTACTAACACAATAGTCCAATGAAAAAACTTTTTCTTATTTCAGCAGCGCTTTTCATGTGCCTGATGGCCGGAGCGCAGAATTTAACCAAGGGCTCCGTATTTAACCCCAAGAAAGGTGACTTCTCCTTCGGTGTCGCCTACAACCCCATGTCGGAATTTGCAAGTTATCAGCCCGAAATCAAGGGTTTCGCAGGGGAGTTCATCAAGGGATTGAATGATTATCCCCATGAACTGTATTTTCTTGGAGTCGATCCTAAGATTAACTTTGTTCTCCGTTATCATCTTACCGACAGCTGGGCATTACGCGCAACCCTCGGCTTCAGCGGAAGCAAAGTAAATTACAGGGAGTATATCCAGGATGACGTTTCGCATCATCTCGATCCCAACACCGAAAACAGGGAAGTTGACTGTGTCCATGGAATCCTGAGAGGATATTCTGTCAGCGCAGTTGCCGAATACCATAAATCCTTCGGCAGGCTTGCCTTCATTGCAGGTGTCGGTCTTCAGTATGCATCCGGCGGCGGAACCCTCACCTTTGAATACGGCAATGGCTTCGACAAGGATGCCAATGGCTATGCCCCGACCACGATGCCTTACTGCCAGTGGGACAACGACGCCACCAAGCGCGGTATCCTGAATCAGTACAATGGCGACGTTGCCAAGGTGAATTATGCCCGCCCTCTGGAGCGCTACAATGTGGGTGACTGCAAGGCAATATCCCTTATAGGTGATATGGGTATCGAGTACTTCTTCATCGGCCAGATGTCCATCACCGCCGCTGTTACTTTTGCTCCCTTTACCTATTACTCACAGCCTCAGACCTATGCCAAGTTCGAAGGTTGGCACACTGATGACAAGGAGGTCGTGGAATTCAACGCTCTCGTGAGCCCCGGCAGCAGCGCCATTCTCTATGGCACACAGAACTTCGGTGTCCGCCTCGGATTCCACTACTATCTGTAACAGATTATTCATCTGCATAACAGGGAGGCCCCTATGGGGGTCTCCTTTTTTTTGCTACCTTTGCGTTCTATGAAAAGAATTGCACTCATCATCGCGGCAGCGGCCTGCCTTTGCGGCAACAGGGCCGAGGCCTGCTCCAATGTAATAATCTCCAAAGGCGCCAGCGCCGACGGCTCCTGCATGGTTTCGTATGCGGCCGACAGCCACGCGCTCTTCGGCGAGCTGTACTTCCATCCCGGCAAGCGCTTCGCAAAGGGCAGCACGCTCGACATAGTTGAATGGGACACCCACAAGCCCCTCGGCAGCATCGCGCAGGTGCGCAGGACTTTCCAGACCGTGGGCAATATGAACGAGCGCCAGGTTATCATCGGCGAAACCACCTGGGGAGGACGCGAGGAACAGGTGGACACCGCCGGCATAATGGATTACGGCAGCCTAATCTACGTCACCCTGCAAAGGGCGGCCAGCGCGCGTGAGGCCATCTCCATAATAGTGGACCTTGCCAACACCTACGGCTATCCTTCGGAAGGAGAGACTTTTTCCATCGCCGACAAGGACGAGGCCTGGGTGATGGATCTCGTGGGCAAGGGCTCCGACAACAAGGGCATAGTGTGGGTGGCGCGCCGCGTGCCGGACGGGTATATCTGCGCACACGCCAACCAGGCGCGCATTACCCGCTTCCCCCTGGACGATCCCGAGAATACGCTATTCGCGCCCGACGTGATTGAATTTGCCCGCAGCAAGGGCTGGTTCAGCGGCCGCGACGAGGACTTCAGCTTCCGCGATGCCTACAATCCGCTGGATTTCGGCGGCGCCCGTGCATGCGACGCCCGCGCCTGGAGCGCGTTCAACATCCTCTGCGACGGGCAGTTCACCTATGAGGAGAATGGCGAAGAGGTCACCCGCCCCGCTTCCGACTGGCTGCACTATGCGATGGGCTATGACCTTAAAGGCGAGATGCCGCTGTTCGTGAAACCTTCGCGCAAAATTACCGTCAAGGACGTGGCGGATGTGATGCGCGACCATTTCGAGGGTACCCCGATGGATATGACGCAGGATATCGGAGCCGGTGGCAATGCCCTGCCCTACCGCTGGAGGCCGATGAGCTTCAAGTGGAATGGCCATAAGTATGTGAACGAGAGGGCGATAGCAACCCAGCAGACGGGCTTCTGGTTTGTCGCTCAGGCGCGCGGATGGCTGCCCGACGTGGCCGGCGCGCTGGTCTGGTTCGGCACCGACGATGCCGCCACAAGCTATCTTACACCTATATATGTGAGCACGCGCAAGGTGCCCGAGTGCCTGCGCGAGGGTAACGGCGACATGCTGCACTACAGCCCTACCGCCCAGTTCTGGATCTGCAACCGCGTGGCCAACGCATGCTATAAGATGTACAACCAGATGGCGCCCCTGGCCCGCTGCGCGGCCGATGCCTTCGAGCAGGAGCAGATGTTCGGCGCGGTGCCTTCGCTGGATGCAAAACTTGCGAAGCTCCTGAAGAAGGGGCGCGTCCGCAAGGCACGCCGTTTGCTTACGAAGCACACCGTGAACACGGCCCAGGCCCAGTTTGCCGCGTGGGTGAAGCTCGAGGAGTTCCTACTGGTGAAGTTTATCGACGGCAACGTCAAGGCCCAGAACGAGGACGGCAGCTTCAAGCACAGCGAGTACTCCGAGGGCCTGCCCGTGCAGATAGGCTGGCCCGGATACACCGACACCTGGAAGGAGGCGGTGGCCCATTTTGCCGGAAATGTTTTAGAAGAAAAGTAAATTTGTGTTAATTTTGCGGCGATACGCACATGAGAGCACTTAAAATCATACTCACGGCCCTGGTTGCCCTGATGCCTTCGGCGCTTTTTGCGCAGGAAGAGCAGCGCGCGCCGCTGAGCCCCGCCGAAGAGGAAAAGCAGTTCTACGAGGCCATCGAGAACCAGCTGGACAAGTACACCCAGTCGCTGGACCTGGCAGACTGGCAGGTTTTCTATCTGGATTCCATCCTCGTAAACGACTTCAAAGGGTTGAGGGACGAGCTCAAGAGTATGTCGGAGGCCAAGGTGTCCAACGAGGACCTCTACATCCTGGTCCAGGACAAGTGGGCCGACAGGACCTACGATGCCGTCAAGAAGATCCTGAACGAGCAGCAGTGGAACAAGTATCTCAAGATGGGAGCGGCCCGCAACAAGAAGATCCGCGAAAAGAGGGCCGCCAAACTGGAAGGCAAGAAGTAATATGACAAGAGCAGAAATAGACAGGGTTCTTGCTGAGTTGAAAGAACTCAAGTGCAAGACCGAAAAGGAAGTTGAAGAAGCGCGCGTGCGCTTTCTGGGCAAGAAAGGCGAGATAACCGCGCTGTTCGAAGCGTTCCGCGAGGTGAGCCGCGAGCAGAAGGCGGAGTTCGGGCGCCCGCTGAACGAACTCAAGCAGGCCGCCCTCGCCCGTATCGAGGAGCTGAAGGCCTCTGCCGCCGGGTCGGCATCGGCCGAAGGCCCCGCGCAGGACCTCTCCCTCCCCGGGGAGCAGTTCGAGCTGGGCTCGCGCCACCCCGTGAGCATCGTGCGCCAGGAGATTGTGGACATCTTCCGCAAGTTCGGTTACGACGTGGCCGAAGGCCCGGAGATCGAGGACGACTACCACGTGTTCGAGGCGCTCAACTTCCCTCCGAACCACCCTGCCCGCGACATGCAGGACACTTTCTTCATCTCCGCAGGGCACCTGAACCCGCTTCTGCTCCGCACCCACACCTCTTCGGTGCAGGTCCGCACGATGGAGAAGATGCCTCTTCCCATCCGCGTTGTCTGCCCCGGCCGCGTTTTCCGCAACGAGGCCATCAGCGCCCGCGCGCACTGCATCTTCCATCAGATCGAGGGTCTTTATATCGATGAGCACGTGACCTTCGCCGACCTTAAGCAGGCGATTCTGCTGTTCGCCCGCGAGATGTTCGGTGCCGACGCCCAGATCCGCATGCGTCCTTCGTTCTTCCCCTTCACCGAACCTTCCGCCGAGGTGGACGTGAGCTGCAATATCTGCCACGGCAAGGGTTGCAATATCTGCAAAGGAACCGGCTGGCTGGAGATTATGGGTTGCGGCATGGTAGACCCTAACGTGCTGGAAGCCAGCGGAATAGATTCCAAGAAATACAGCGGCTTCGCCTTCGGCATGGGCCTGGAACGTATCGCCATGCTCAAGTGGCAGGTGAACGACCTGCGGCATTATTTCGAGAACGACCTCCGCTTCCTCCACGAATTCGAAGCGGCAACTGAAGTTTAGTTTATGAAACGTCTTATCATTGTTTTGGCTCTGGCCGTGATGTCTCTTGCGGCCATGGCCCAGGGGGTCGAACTCAAAAGTTTCGACCAGCAGTTGTTTACGCTTCAGCCCGACGGATCCTTTAAGGCCGCCGACGGAGCCGATTTCGTGCTGGTGAAGGTGGACAGCGCCTCGCGCAAGCACATCGAGGGGCAGCTGTTCCTGGCATATCAGCGCAACAGCGACAACCCCAAGCTCTGCTATTACAATACCGAGTATAAGGAAGAAGAGGGTGGCATCATCGCCATTTCCGGCACCAGCGTCGATTTGAGCAAGACCTTTTTCGTCGAGGCCATCAGCTACACCGTGCGCTTCGAGGCTCTGGACGGCTTCGTCAAGGTTTACGCCCCCTCGAATCTCTCGGTCGAACGCTTCTCGGACTTCCCAAAATACATCAAGTGGAAGCACTACTTCCGCAAGGACGGCAGCGTCAACCCCAAGATGCAGTTCCGTTATGACGAAATCAACTCCCGCCTGAACCTCGTCTGTGTCGCCCTCCCGATGGGTGCCGTCAAAGCGCTGGTGAAATAGTTATTTCTTTTTAGGGCCTTTTTTCTTACGGGGGCTGTAACCGTCAACGAATTTGCTGGTACCCAGAGGCAGATTGCTATTGTCCCCAGAGTCAGATAGATACCCGACTGACTCTTCCTGATAACCAGATAAAATGGAAGAGAGCAGATTAATCTTCAATGCGCTTTCGAGTTTTGAAAGCGTTTCAAGAGTCATGTTTGCCCGCCCGGCTAGAAGTACAGAAATGTGTTGTTGAGTGCACCCCAGTTCGTTGGCCAGCATTCTCTGGGTGAGGCCCAACTCTGCCATACGCCGTCGCATTTTGATAGCAACCGCATAGGAATACTTCAACCAACCCCAGTTGTCCTTCAGATATTGTGCCTGCTCAATAAACTGGTTGCCCTCTGTTTGTTTATTGGCATTAAGGAAATCAAGTGTTGTCATATGCTTGCCATATAATTTTTTAATCCATCACAATCATAAATACCAGAATCAATCAAATAATTCCTCACTTTTTCCATTATTGAGAGTTGATCTATCGTGTGTTGTCGTTCGCTCATCAAATGCGTGAGTTTTATGGCTCCCCCGGTTACCAAATAGATGCCATTATCCAGTTTGATTGCATATATCCTCAACCAGGAGGGATGATTTGACTGTCGACGCCCTTTGGCTTTTTCTCTTGATAGAAGCATTTCTTTTATTCTATAGTTCTCCAAGGGGCGGAACAAGGTGTCCAAATCGGCCTTGGGACTTATATCTAATATTAAACAAGAAAGGGAAGCGGCGTCCGTTACGGTATCGTAAATTGCAAGGTCTAAGTTTGTAATGTTGAAGTACTTTGCCAAATCGTCCATATTGGCAGAGAAAAACTGGAACAAAAACGCTGGGTTCAACCAGTCTGACAACGTTTTTGTTAGTATGTCGGTAGAATCACCATCATACACTACAGCCCAGAGTTTCCCATTGTTCAATATGTCTGCAAACTTCATAACTAATACTTTTCGCAAAGATATAAACAATTTTTAAATTGTACAAAATAAAATTTGTGTTGACTGTAAAACGAGCAAATAATGTATATTTGTATGTTCGTGAATTGTAATATGCTTAGGTTTTTCTCCTTGTTGTTCTCATCTATGCTGGTAAGCATAGGATTAGCAGCTGCGCCGACTGTCCGTCAGGCGGATAAGGACCGTGCTGCGGCACTCGTGTCGCAGATGACTTTGGACGAAAAGATTGAAATGCTTTCCGGCAAGGTGGACGGTTTTAATACCTACTCCGTTCCCAGATTGGGCATTCCGTCCGTCCGGATGGCAGATGGTCCGCAGGGCGTTACAAATGTAAGCCTTAAGAATGTCCACAGCACCTTTTACCCGTGTGGTCTTTCCGTGGCTGCTACATGGAACCGTTCTGTAGTTTATGAGATGGGGGCCGGCATTGGATGTGCCGCACGGAAGCAAGGAGTGCAGATTGTCCTTGGCCCAGGTGTTAATATCTATCGCAGTGCACTTTGCGGCCGCAATTTCGAGTATTATGGCGAAGATCCCTATCTTGCCGGCGAGACGGCAGCGAGCTATATCCGAGGCGTGCAGGACCAGGGTGTAATCGCTACCATCAAGCATTTCGCGCTTAATCAGCAGGAGTACGACCGACATGGTGTAAGTTCCAATGCCGATGAGCGCACCATTAACGAAATCTATTTCCCGACCTTCCGCAAGGCAGTGGAGAAGGCGGGCGTGGGCGCTGTAATGACCAGTTACAATCCGGTCAATGGCGTTTACGCCGGCGAAAACCCCTGGTTGATTAAGGATAATCTTCGCGCCTGGGGGCATGAGGGCATCGTTATGACGGACTGGGGTTCGACCTATTCTTCTTTGGGCTTCATAATAGGCGGAGCCGACCTGGAGATGCCACGTATTTTTGTGACCAGACCGGCAGAATTGAAGGCGCTCCTGGAAAACGGAGTTATTTCGGAGACAGATATCGACGAAAAATGCCGGCATATCCTGCAGACACTGTCGGCTTTTGGCTTCCTGGATGCAAAACTGGAGCCCGATCCTGCAGCCGAGGACCAGGAACTGTCGCAGAAGCGCGCATACGAAATTGCCCTGGAAGGTCCGGTGCTTTTGAAAAACAAAGACGGCATTCTTCCTCTGAAGCCCGGGAAGAAGAACCTGATTGTGGTAACCGGCCCGAATGCGCATGTGTTGGCGTGCGGCGGCGGATCGGGATATGTAAATCCCGGAGAGGGGAAGGGCGTAACGCCCGCATCCGGCCTGCTTGGTCTCGGAAAGGGTTGGAATGTGGTTGCTGAAGATTTCCCTGCTCCCGATTTGCTGAAAAATGCAGCTGCCGTGGTGGTCTGCGTAGGTTTTGACCGTAAGACGGAAGGCGAAAATTTCGACCGTACGTACAACTTGCCGAATGGGCAGGATTCGCTGATTCTAAGCATTGCGTCCTGCAATCCCAATGTGATTGTGGTGGCGAATTCAGGAGGTGAATTTGATTTGTCGCCATGGTCGGAAAAAGTGAAGGCAATTCTTCTGACCTGGTATTCCGGTCAGGAAGGCGGCAGTGCCCTGGCGGCCATTCTTTCGGGAAAGGCCTCTCCGTCCGGAAAACTCCCGTTCACTTTCTGGGGTGCACTCGAAAAGAATCCAGCCCAGAAGTGGTACGGAATCGTACCCAGAAAGGCCGCAGCCCGCTACGGGCACAGCCTGGACGACTATCCTTATATAGTTTATGGAGAAGGGATCTTCCTGGGATACCGAGGTGCGAAACATTTCGGCGTCGAGCCCCTGTATCCATTCGGATACGGTTTGGGTTATAGCAGTTTCGAGTACAGCGACATTTCGGTAGAGGAATCCGGCGACGGCTTCGATGTGCACTTTAACGTGCGCAATACCGGCAAGGTTGCTGCGAAGGAAACAGCTCAACTCTATGTGGCGCCGGTCAATCCTTCGGTCCCGCGTCCGGAAAAAGAGCTCAAAGGGTATGAAAAGCACCTCATCCAGCCCGGAAAAACACAACACTACACAATCCACCTGGACTCCAACGCTTTCAGTTACTATGACCCAGCCACTCACACCTGGAAGGTTGACAATTGCGACTATCGGATACTCATCGGCGCCTCCTCCGCAGACATACGCCTGGAGAAGGAAGTGTCGTTTTAGAAACAGGTTTGCTTAAACCCGGCAAGAACACTGTCGAGGTAAAGGTGGTCAACACCTGGCCGAACCGCCTGATCGGCGACGCTCAGCCGGGAGCCCAAAAGCATACCTACACCACCAGGGCCTTCTACAGCGCAGACTCCCCGCTTACTCCCTCCGGCCTGATGGGTCCGGTAACTATTTCGGTAATGAGAAGGCCTCGCTGAGTTCCTTCATCTGGGCATCGGTCATACCTTCCGGCTCAAAGCCCATATTCTTTGCCGCAATGTAGATTTGGGCGGCTTTGTTAAGCACATCCACCTGGTCGAAGGCGTCCATAATGTCCACGTCTACTGCAAACACACCGTGTTTTTCCCACATGACCACGTCGTAGTCTTCGTCGATGGCCCTGATGGTCGCATCCGCCAGCTCGACGCTCGAAGGAAGCATATACGGGACCATTCCCAGACCTCTGGGACAGAAGGCTTTGGTCTCGGGAATCATGGACCAAAGCATATGGGTGGCCGCATCTTTCTGTAGCCATTTGCGGCTGTGCGTAAGCGCGACCAGTTCGATGGGATGGGTGTGCAGGGATGCGCGGTAAGGGGAGCCCTTGGCGAGCAGATAGTCGTGTACCGCAAGGTGGGAAGGCAGTTCCGATGTGGGAGCGACAGTGCTGTCCGCAACTATCTCGTAGTTTGCGCAGTCCGGCAGAATGCGGATTATGGCGCCGTTTGCCATAGGGTCCCGTGCCAGGTCGCGCATGCGTTTGCCGGTGCCCTTGCAGTAGAACCAGCAGCCTTTGATGTGAGGCAGCGTCTTACCGATAGGGTGCGGTCCGCTGATGCCGGGCAGGGCCCTCAGGGCATCATCTACCTGGTCGCTGATATTCACGGTGATATTCCCGCCGTTGCGCTCCGCCCAGCCTTTCTGCCAAAGGTAGCCGGCCACTTCCGCCACGCGGTCGATCTGGGCCTTCAGGCCCGGCCTTTTGTCTAAAACGCTCATATTACCTGAGGAAGGAAAGTGCTGATAATCAAAACTGCCAGGCCGCAGACAAGAACTGCGATGGTTTTCCCGGAAACTCCCTTCCATTCCTTCAGGATAATGCCCCAGACATTACTGAATATGACATTGAGCGCCATAAGTATGCACCAGCTGAAAGTGATGAGTGCGGGGGATTCGGCAAGGAAGCCTTTGCCCAGCGACAGGCCGAAGAACTGGCTGTACCAAAGCAGACCGGCCAGCGCACAGAAAGCGAGGTTGTGCCCCCAGAGGGAGCCCTGCTTGTAGTCGCCCCAGGTCTTGTTCCTGCTGTTCTGCCAGAAGCAGTAAACCGCGTTGGTGATGAATCCGCCCAGGGTAACCAGAAGCGTAGCGGGAAGGCTCTTGAACATATCGGGAGTTTCTGCCCAGGAAAGCGGCTCGCCGAAGCTGAGACCGATATTGAAGCAGGCGCTCATGAATCCGCAGAGAAGAGCCACGAAGATGCCCTTGCCGAAGTTGAAGTCCTTTACGGCCTTCTTCTTTTCCTCCTCGGGAAGCGCCGAAGCCTTCATTGCGCCGGCGACTCCGATGATTGCGATGCCGACAAGCGTTACAACCACTCCGATGATGACGGATGACGTGAGGTCATGGGCGTGCCCGGTAAACACCGGGCCCAGGATTGCGCCGAGGCCTGCGCAGGTGCCGAGGGCGATGCTCTGCCCGAGGGCTATGCCCAGATAGCGCATGCTGAGTCCGAAGGTGAGTCCGCCTACGCCCCACAGCACTCCGAACAGGATGGTGAGGAGGCTGGCCTTGCCGTTGGCGGCGAACAGTTGCAGCAGGGATTCCCCGGCAGGAATGGCCAGGAGCGCTCCAAGAAGCGGGAACAGCAGCCAGGCGAATACACCCTGCACCACCCAGTAACTCTCCCAGCTCCAGGCCTTGATCTTGTTGATGGGAACGTAGCAGCTGCTCTGGCAGAACGCCCCGATCGCAATGATTAATAAACCGAATAATATGTTCATGTCTATCTCTTGCTGGTTACTTCTTTCTCGTACTTCTCGATTTCGGGAATGAAGGCCTCACCCACAGGTACGCCGTTCTTATAGTTGAACCAGTCGAACACGGCGCCGAAAGGCAGGGTTTTGGCTTCTTCCAGAAGCGCCAGGCGCTGGAAGCCCTTGCCGGCGTCTTCGTATTCGCGAAGTTTTGCAAGCGGCTCCAGGAGTGCGCTCAGCAGGCACTTCTGAGTGGCGCGGCTGCCGATCACATAGGCGCCTATGCGGTTGATTGCGGCATCGAAGTAGTCCAGTCCGATATGTGCGCGGTGCAGTGCATCTGCGCGTACGATTTCCTTGAAGAGGTCGAGCGTCTGGTCGTTCATGATGGTAACGTGGTCGGAGTCCCAGCGGATGGGGCGTGACACGTGGAGCATCAGTTCGGGAACGAACAAAAGCAGGGAAGCCACCATGTCGGACACGTTTTCCGTCATTTCGTAATGGCCGGTATCCAGGGTGTACATCAGTTTGCGGGTGGCGCAGTATCCGGCCACGAAATCGTGGGAACCTACAGTGTAGCTTTCCAGGCCAATGCCGAAGAGTTTCGCCTCCAGGCAGGTCTTCATGCCGGGGAGATCTTCTTTCAGAATCTCGTCGAGCGACTCTGCGAATATCTCGCGGTAGCGCTTGCGCTCAACGGTCTGGTCCTTGCTGCCGTCGTGCACCCAGATGTTCATTATACAGGGGTCTCCCTGGGCCTTGCCCATCGCATCCGCAATGCGGCGGCAGCGCTTGGTATGCTCGATCCAGAAGTCGCGGATACCCTTGTCTGGATTGCTCAGCGACAGGTCCCCGCTCTTGGGGTGTCCGAAGGATGTGGAGTTGAAATCGAGTTTGAGGCCGTTTTCCTTCGCCCACTGAATCCAGCTTTCGAAATAGCGGACGTCCACCTGGTCGCGGTCGACGAACTTGCCGCCGAAATCGCCGTAGATTTCGTGCAGATTCAGGCGGTGGTTGCCGGCGATGAGGCTCTTGGCAAACAGGACATCCTTGCGGACTTCGTCGATGTTGCGGGCCCTGCCGGGATAGTTGCCGGTGGTCTGGATGCCTCCGGAAAGGCCCGCCGCGCTTTCGAAACCGATTACGTCGTCGGTCTGCCAGCAGTGCAGGGAAATTGGAGTTTTTTCGAGAATCTCGACAGCTTTGTCAGTGTCCACGCCGACAGCGGCATAACGCTCTTTCGCTATCTCGTAGGACTTGAGGATTTGTGCTTCTTTCATTTTTATGACGGGTTATAAGTTTTAACTTCGAATGCTGCGGCAATCATGCGGCGCATTTCCCAACGGTCTGCAACGAGACCCGCGGCCTTGGCCTGAATCATTATGTTGCCGATTGCAGTGGCTTCGGTGGGGCCGGCAACCACCGGCATCCCGATGGCATCGGCAGTCCACTGGTTGAGCAGTTCGTTGGCGCTGCCTCCGCCTATTATGTGGAGTTTTTCTATCTTGAAGGGGGCGAAGCCCTGAAGCATTTCCAGGACTTCTTTGTAGCGGTCGGCCAGGGAGTGGTAGATGCAGGAGACAATCTGCGCATCGGTAAGAGATGCCCGATCGGGTCGGGCATGACGACCGTCATTGCCGGCCTGACCGGCAATCTCCTCCACCATATTGGCAGGGTTGGCAAACCTCGGATCGTCGGGGTTTATGCGCCCGGGGAATGCGACTTCGGCCTTGGCCATCTCTACAAGCTGCGCGTAGGAATAGTCCTTGCCTTCGGCCTTCCAGACCTTGCGGCATTGCTCCAGGAGCCACATTCCGGTAATGTTTTTGAGGAAGCGGGTGGTGCCTTCGATGCCGCCCTCGTTGGTAAAGTTGAGGCGGGCGCTGTCGGCATTGATAACCGGCGCCGGCACTTCGATTCCCATAAGGCTCCAGGTGCCGCTGGACAGGTAGGCGAACTTCTCGTCCGCTGCCGGCACTGCGGCGATGGCAGAGGCGGTATCGTGGCCCGCCACCGCTACGACCGGTATGCCGTGGTATCTGCCGATCTCCACCCCCGGCTGGACTATAGGGAGCAGGACGTCGCTCCGCAGGCCCAGACTCTCCAGAAGACCTTTGTTGAACTGTCGCGTGGCCTGGTCCATCATGCCGGAGGTTGAGGCTATGGTGTATTCGCAAACCATTTTGCCGGTGAGCATATAGGCCAGCAGGTCCGGTATGAACAGGATGTTCTTTGCGTTAAGCAGCGGAGCGAACCCCTCCTTCTTCTGAGCATAGAGCTGGAAGATGGAGTTGAAGTTCATTATCTGAATGCCGGTGGCGGCGTAGAGTTCCTCGCGTGGAATGGTCTTGTAGACCTCCTCGGGGATGCCGTCGGTGTAAGGATCGCGGTATGCGCGGGGGTTTCCGAGCAGCGAGCCGTCGCAGGCCACGAAACCGAAGTCGACACCCCAGGTGTCTATGCCGATGGAGTCCGGCACGATGCCTTCGTGTTCCAGCTGGGACAGGCATTTGCAAAAGTGCTCATAGATGCCAAGGATATCCCAGTAATACTTTCCGTGCAGTTCAATTATGCCGCTGGGGAAGCGGTAAACTTCTTTCATCTCGAAGCGGCCGTCGGAAAAAGTGGCCAGCACGGCGCGGCCGGAAGTTGCGCCGCAATCAAAGGCAAGAAAACGCTTATCCATCATTTATACTATGAATTGATGTAAATATACCCAAATTAATGATTATATTAGCACTAATTCTAAAAATAACACTGAAACATGAAGAGAGAAGCTTTCAAAATGTTCCTCAAACCCGGTTTTGAGGAGGAATACGCAAGGCGTCATGCAGCCATCTGGCCGGAACTCAAGGCTCTGCTCCAGGAATCCGGCGTAAGCGATTATTCTATTTTCTGGGACAAGGACACGAACATCCTTTTCGCCGTCCAGAAGACCTCGGGCGAAGGCGGTTCGCAGGACCTTGGCGACAATCCGATAGTCCAGAAGTGGTGGGCTTATATGGCCGACATTATGGAGACGAATCCGGATAATTCGCCCGTCAGCATTCCTCTGCCGGAATTATTCTATATGGAATAGGCCGAAAGGTTTACCTTCTTTCGTTACCGCGGTCGTCGTAGTAATACAGGCGGCCGCCGCGTTCGCAGCGGATGAGGCCGTTACGCATGAGTTCCACACGGTCGCCCCAGACATTGAAGAGCCTGTTGCCTTCGGGAGTATAAACGCGCCAGCTGCTGCCGAAGCGCACGGGGTAGAGGCCGTTGGGCCAGAGATGGATTTCGTGTCCGGAGATGGAAGTGTGACCTCCGCGCCAGTCGTAGATGCGCCAGATGTCCCCGTTGCGTACAAGATAGTCGCCGTTGTGGAGGAGAACAATCTCTTCGCCGCTGACAACCGTGCTTCCGCCATGGTCGAGAACCTTTACCCGGAATTCGCCAATCCTTACGTGGCAGCCGTTCCATAGCTCCTGCCATTCGCGAATGCAGGGGGTGTCGGCCACGATTTCATGGGCGGGGCCGGCGTGGCGGTCGTGATGCCTCGGGGGTTCGACGCGCTGGGGTTCGTGCCTGCGGATGCCGGAACTGCGACGGTGCTGAAGTCTTGACTGTGCAGATGCGCCGATGACCATCGACAGCATCATTATGAGTAAGAGGGTCTTTTTCATACGTGATATAGTTTGACGAAGCAAGGTAGGAATTTTATAGGAATAATGCAAGCTTCTGACGCGGGTTGGATACCAAAACAGCCCGGCACTGACGTGCCGAGCTGCAATGTTTTGAGCGGAAAACGGGATTCGGACCCGCGACCTCAACCTTGGCAAGGTTGCGCTCTACCAACTGAGCTATTTCCGCAAGGGACTGCAAAGATAGAGCGATTTTTTGAATTTGCAAAATAAAATGTTGTAAATTTGCGGCGATGTACTACAACCTTATGAAGATGCCGGCAATGGTACTATCCGGCAGAGGGATAATCACCAGAGTGGATGAAATCCTCAAAGAGTACCACCTGTTTTTCCCGAAGAGGGTCCTGATTACCCAGGAAGAGCTGTACGGCTGGTATGGTTCCCAGCTTGACGGCTGCGCCGACGAGGTGATCTTCGTGAAGGGAGGCTATTTCGACGAAGCGTCGGACCTGATGGCCAAACTTACCGACAAGGACGCCCTCCTGCTGGCCTTCGGCGGCGGTTCGGTGCTCGACCTTGTGAAATATTGCGCATCCAAGCGCGACTTACCTTATATAAATATACCTTCGGCCCTGTCGAACGACGCTGTGTATTCCTGCGTCGCCAGGCTTATCGGCCATAACGGCAAAAAGCGCAGCCTCAGCGTCCAGCCGCCGCTCGCGGTGCTGGTGGACTTCGAGGTTGTGAGCAAGAGCCCCAGGAAGATGTCGCTCGCCGGTATGGCGGACGTGATTTCCAACCTTTCGGCCTGCGAAGACTGGCTCCTCGCCAAGAAAGACACGGGCGAACGCATCAACGAACTCGCCTTCAACCTGGCTCGCCAGGCGGCGCTGCCGCTGTTCGAGCATTCCGAGGACGTGGGCTCCGACGCCTTCTTCGCTGATCTGGCGGGAGGAATCGTTACCTCAGGTATGTCCACAATTATTTCTGGCGACACCCGCGGAGTGTCCGGCGCAGAGCACCTGATTTCGCACGCCATCGACGAGTACTTCCCGGAGAAGGCCACCCTGCATGGCCTGCAGGTGGGCTGGGCGCATCTTTATATCGAAAAGAATATCCGCCACAACGAGCGCGAAGCGGCGAGGCTCGAGGCCTTCTTCGAGTGCACGGGCCTTATGAACGCCATCCGCGAGAACGTTCCCTGGACCGACGACGACTTCCTGTCGCTGGTGCCGTACGCCCTCAAGATCCGCAAGCGCTACACAATCCTGAACACCCTGTAGTTGCGGCGAAATTATTATATTTGCAATCCCGAAACAAACTTAAAACAAATAGAGTATGAAAAAGTTTTTTGCAATTCTGGCCGTTTGCGCCCTGGCGGTGCTGGCCGTTTCTTCCTGTAAGTGTTGCGGCAAGAAGGCTGCCGAAAAGAAGGCCTGCCAGGTCGAGGCATGCTGCGAAAAGGCAGACAGCTGCGTTGTAAAGGAAGCTTGCGCTGAGGGACAGGAGTGCCCCAAGGCAGAAGGCTGCACCGAAGGCGAAGCCTGCCCTAAGGCAGAAGGCTGCGAGAAGCCCTGCTGCAAGAAGTAATGCAGGTTGCCCTTGTTACCGGCGGAAGCCGGGGAATCGGACGTGCGGTCAGCGTTAAGCTGGCCGCCGAGGGTTATTATGTGCTGGTGAACTACGTGTCCAACGACGCGGCCGCACAGGAAACCCTCGCCCGGATTCAGTCGGCCGGCGGTGACGGAGAGCTGCTTAAGTTCGATGTCGCCGATTATGCGGCGACCGAAAAAGCCCTTGCCGAATGGCAGACCGCGCACCCCGACGAGTACATCGCCGTGCTGGTGAACAACGCTGGCATCCGCAAGGACAATCTCCTCCTGTGGATGGAGCCGGACGACTGGTACAAGGTGCTCCGGACCAACCTGGACAGCTTCTACAACGTAAGCAAACAGCTGCTTCAGCCGATGGTTGTGCACCGCGCCGGCCGCATTATAAACATAGCTTCGCTTTCCGGCCTCAAGGGGCTCCCGGGGCAGACTAATTACAGCGCCGCGAAAGGCGGACTGATCGCTGCCACAAAGGCCCTGGCCCAGGAAGTTGCTGCGCGCAAGGTGACGGTCAATGCGGTAGCGCCCGGCTTTATCGCCACCGACATGGTGGAGGGTCTGGACGCCGAAGAACTCGCCAAAACCATCCCGGCGAAACGCTTCGGGAAGCCCGAGGAGGTGGCCGAACTGGTCGCCTTCCTGGCGAGCGACCGGGCCGCCTACATCAACGGAGAAGTAATCAGTATCAACGGCGGCATTTTTTAGCCGCCGTTTTTTATCACAGTGGCAAAGCGGGCAGTCATAATCGGCAGCGGTCTCGGGGGGCTTGAGTGCGCCCTTATTTTGGCGCGCCGTGGCTATGCCGTGACGGTGCTGGAGAAGCATCCCACCCGTGCCGGAGGCTGCCTGCAAAGCTTTGAACGCCGGAGGTCATTATTCCCGACCTCACCCTCGTCATGCCCGACCCGATCGGGCATCTGTCGCTTCGACACCGGCGTCCACTACGTCGGCGGCCTTGGCGAAGGCGAAAGCCTGCACACTCTCTTTGCCGAATTCGGCCTTCTGGACCTGCCCTGGAAGCAGATAAACCCCGACTGTGTCGACGAGATAGTGCTGGACGGCAAGGCCTATCCCCTGGCGTCCGGCTACCGCAATTTTGTGGACCGCCTGGCGGCGATTTTCCCCACCGAAAGAGAGGGGCTGGAGCGCTTTGTGGCGGCCCTCCGCGATGTGGGAAGCCATATTTTCGATGCTGTCGGCCCCGGGAACGAGGGGCCGAACCCGCTCTTCAGCCGCAGCGCCTATGAGTTTCTGCAGGAAACCATCCACGACGACACGCTGCGCCGGGTGCTTAGCGGCGCCTTTATGCGTATGGAGCTGGCGGCGGACACGCTGCCGCTGTACAATTTTGCGCAGATAAACAATTCCTTCGTGCAGAGTGCCTGGAAGCTCGAAGGCGGCGGTCAGCAGATAGCCGACCGGCTGGTTGAGCAGATTGAGGCGCTTGGTGGCCGGGTGATCCTTGGCGCCGAGGTCACCGGCATCGACGTCGTCGACGGGCGGGTGGTAGGCGTCAGGGCGAAGGGACCCCGGATCGGGTCCGGGGTGACGGTGCTTCGGCAGGCTCAGCAACCGTCATTGCCGGCCACGACCGGCAATCTCATCACTGCCGATATAGTCGTCAGCGACATCCACCCGGCGGCAACGCTGGCGCTGGTGGGCGACGAGGCCGGGGTGCGCAAGGCATACCGCTCGCGCATCTGCTCGCTGCCCTGCAGCTTCGGCGTGTTCACCGCCAACATCGCCCTTAAAAAGGGCATCATCCCTGCAAGGGACGGGAACATCTACGCCTACGCTCCGGGGGCGGATCCCTGGCATCCCGCTGCGGAAGGCACGGACCGGGTGATGATCTACTTTTATCCTTCGGAGGATGGCTTTGCCGACAGGCTGGACCTTATTGCGCCGATGGCATATCAGGCCGCCGGAAGTGTTTATGAGGCGGCCAAAGAAGCAAAGCTTCGGGAGGTCCTCGCGCTGGCGGAAACCGCTCTGCCCGGGCTTTCAGGCGCAGTTGAAAATGTCTGGACAAGCACTCCGCTCACCTGGGAGCACTTCACCGGCACGCCGGGAGGATCGGCCTTCGGCATCCGCAAAGACTGGCGCAACCCGCTTGGCACGCTCATTCCCTCCCGCACCCCCGTCAAAGGCCTCTGGCTCACGGGGCAGAATCTCAATCTCGCGGGGCTGCTGGGCGTCAGCATCACATCGGTGCTGACCTGTAAAATGATTGCGGAAGCCGGGGATTAAACCCTCTTGATTATCAGGCTGGAATTGGTGCCTCCGAAGCCGAACGAGTTGCTGAGGAAGCAGTCGAAGTGTGCGGCGCGGGTTTCGGGCACGATTAGTAGATGCTCTGAGTCTTCGTCCGGGTGCTCGAAGTTGAGGTTGCCGGCAATGAAGTCGCCGTGCATCATCAGCAGTGAGTAGATTACCTCGGACGCGCCGGCCATCCACATTTCGTGGCCCGTCTGGCCCTTGGTGCTGGTAACCGGCACGCTCTTCTCGCCGAAAACTGCAAAAATTGCCTTGGCTTCGTTGGCGTCGCCCACATGAGTCGAGGTGGCGTGGGCGTTGATGTAGCCGATGTCGGCGATGCCCAGTCCGGCACGCTTCAGGGCCATTTCCAGCGAACGCTTGGGCCCGTCCACGTTGGGGGTGGAGATATGGTCGCCGTTGCCCGAAAAACCGTAGCCGAGTACCTCTCCGTAGATGTGCGCGCCACGCTTGACAGCGCTCTCGTAGCTTTCCAGAATAACAGTTGCGGCACCGCCCGAAGGCACGAGTCCGTCGCGGTCGCGGTCGAAAGGACGGCTGGCCTTTTCGGGGTGCTCTACACGTATGGAGAATGCCGAAATTCCGTCGAAACTTCCCACTCCGTAAGGGTTGGTTTCCTGCGCCCCGCCGCAGACCACGATGTCCTGCAGGCCGTTCTGGATGAGCAGAGCCCCAAGTCCGATTGCGTGAGAGCCGCTGGCGCATGCTCCGGACACGGTAAGGTTGATTCCGCGAAGCTTGAAGATGCAGTCGAGGTTCATGGTTACCGTGCTGTTCATGCTCTGGAATATGGAGCCGGAACCGCAGAGGGTGGTGTCGTTTTTCTCGCGCATGAGGTCCCAGCCCTTAACTACCGGCTGGGCGGAAGAGTCGTTGCCGAAAAGCAGCCCCACTTCGTGCGCTGCGAGGAAGTCTTCGTCGATGCCGGCATCGCGCAGGGCGTCGCGGGTGGAGCAGTAAGCATACATCGCCTGCTCGGGCATGAATGCCCTCTGCTGGCGGCTTAGCTCGCCCTTGAGTTCGGGCATCGGCACTACTCCGGTAAGGGGCGAACGGAAGCCCATCTCGATGCGCATCGGGTCCACCACAATGCCGGATTTTCCCCTGTAAAGGGAATCGCGCACTTCGTCCAGCGAGGTTCCCAGGCACGACCATATTCCAAGGCCGGTAATGACAACTCTGTTTTGCATATAATGCAAAGATACATTTTTAACTCAATTATTCGTATCTTTGAAGATTGTAACCAAGCAATATGACCAATTTTAAAATAAAGGATGTCGAAAAGGTACTTTTCGGGGGAGCGAAACTGAACCCCTCGCAGCTGCCTCTCGACGAAGTGAAAGAATGTTACGAATTTCTTAAGGAATTCGCATCGGACAAGGTAATCTACGGCATCAACACCGGCTTCGGCCCCATGGCCCAATGGCGCGTGGATGATGCGTATCTGACTGATCTCCAATACAATATTATCCGCTCCCATTCCACCGGAGCGGGAGAACCCCTGCCGGACATCTACGTAAAATCCGCGATGATCGCCCGCCTGGGCACTTTCCTCCAGGCGCGCAGCGGCGTGCATCCGGACCTCGTGAACCTGCTTGTGGAGATGATTAACAGCGACATCTTCCCCTTCATCCCCCAGCACGGCAGCGTGGGAGCCAGCGGCGACCTGGTTCAGCTTGCGCATCTCGCCCTCTGCATGATTGGCGAGGGCAAGGTCCACTACAGGGGAGAATGGCGGCCGAGCGGCGAAGTGCTGGCGGAGAACGGGCTCAAGCCCTTCAAAATCCACATCCGCGAGGGCCTCTCCATAAGCAACGGCACCTCCTTCATGACCGGCATAGGGGTGGTCAACCAGATTTACGCGCAGCGGCTTCTGGACTGGGCTACGCTCGCCGGGGTGATGATGAACGAGATAGCTTCTTCCTACGACGACCTGATGGCGGAGCCCCTCAATAAGGTGCGCCGCCAGGAGGGACAGCAGGTCATCGCGCGCCGGCTTAGGGAACTCAGCGCCGGCAGCGGATGCCTCGAAAGCCGCGAGCACGCCCTCTACGAAGGGAAGCATCAGGAAGCAGTCTTCGCCCACAAGGTGCAGCCCTACTACTCGCTGCGATGCCTTCCCCAGATCCTCGGCCCCGTGGCCGATACATTCGCGAATGCCGCGAAGGTGCTGGAGCGCGAGCTCAATTCGGCCTGCGACAACCCTATCGTCGACCCGGAGACCCGCAACGTCTACCACGGCGGCAATTTCCACGGCGATTATATCTCGCTCGAAGAGGATAAGGTGAAGATTGCAACCGTGCGCCTTGTGCAGACCGCCGAGCGCCAGCTCAACTACCTCTTCCACGACCGCATCAACGGCATCCTGCCTCCGTTCCTGAACCTCGGTAAGCTCGGACTTAACTACGGCATGCAGGCCTGCCAGTTCACCGCGACTTCCACCACGGCAGAATGCCAGACGCTGGCAATGCCGAACTATGTGCATACCATCCCCAACAACAACGACAATCAGGATATCGTGAGCATGGGAACCAACTCCGCGCTGCTTTGCAAGAGGGTGCTGGACAATGCCTACCAGGTGTTTGCAATCCAGTACATCGCTCTCGCGCAGGCTGTCGACTGCCTCGGCATCGCGGACAAACTGGCCCCGGCATCGCGCAAGGCCTACGACGACGTGCGTGCGATTATCCCCGTTTTCAAGGAGGATGCCCCCTTCTACGAGGCGATTGCCAAGGTGGAAGATTATCTGCGTAACAACCCCCTGAACCTCAAATAATATGAACCTTTTCCCCGAACTCGAGAAAAGATACACTGCCGAGCAGTACTCCGCCCGTGAGGCCCAGCGCCTGGCGGAGTTCATAGCTTTCGGCCCCGCAGTGTTCCAGGCTACCCGCCTAATGGTGAAGTTCGGCATCCTCGACGCCCTGCGCGATTCCTCCGACGGGCTCACCCAGGAAGAACTTAAGGAGAAGCTGCCGGAACTTTCGGCTTATGCCATCAAGGTGCTTCTGGAAGCATCGCTCAGTATCGGCACGGTGCTGGTGGATCCGGCTACCGACAAGTTCCGCATCAGCAAAGTCGGCTGGTTCCTGCTGACCGACCCCGCCACGAAGGTTAACCTCGACTTCAACAACGACGTCAACTACGAAGGATTCTTCCGTCTCGAAGAGACTTTCCGCGAGGGCAAGCCGGAAGGACTCAAGCATTTCGGCGACTGGAGCACCGTGTACGAGGGCCTGTCGCAGCTGCCGGAGGACGCCAAGAAGAGCTGGTTCGCTTTCGACCACTTCTATTCGGATACTTCCTTCGACGATGCGCTTCGCATAATCTTCTCCTCGCCGGTAAAGAACCTGCTGGATGTCGGCGGCAATACCGGACGCTGGGCGCTGAAGTGTGTGGAGTACGACCCCAAGGTTGAGGTGACCATTATGGATCTGCCACAGCAGATTGAGATGATGTATCAGAACGTGGCCGGCAAGACCGGGGCGAAGCGTATTCACGGATACGGAGGCAATCTGCTGGATCCCGCCACGGTGATGCCTTCGTCGCCAAAGTTCGACGTTATCTGGATGAGCCAGTTCCTGGACTGCTTCAGCGAGGCGGAGATACTCAGTATTCTCAAGCGGGCCGCCTCGATAATGACGCCCGACACCCGACTGTGCATTATGGAGCTGCTCTGGGACCGCCAGCGTTTCGAGCCGGCGGCAATGTGCCTCACGCTCACCAGCCTCTATTTCGCTGCAATCGCCAACGGCAACAGCAAGATGTACCACAGCGGCGATTTCCTGCATCTGGTGGATGAGGCCGGACTTAAGATTGAAACTATTTACGATGGAATTGGACAGGGCCACAATATCCTTGTCTGCAAAAAGAAATAATTATGGATAAAGCTCAAATCATAGAGAAAATCAACGCCTTTCTGGAGGAAGATTTCGAAATCGAAGCCGGCAAACTCGTGCCTGAGGCAAATTTTAAAAAGGATCTCGGCATTGACAGCCTCGACATAGTTGATGTCGTGGTGATGGTGGATAAGGCTTTCGGTGTAAAGATTAAGGCCGAAGACCTGCGCACCGTAACCACTCTGCAGGCTTTCTACGATTTCATCGACGCCAAACTTAACGCTTAATGTCCTCCGGCGGACAGCAGGTGGCCACCGGGCAGTGGCGCGGAACAACGGACGGCACCCCGTGGATGCACAGGGCGCTGATTCGTATTTTGCGCTTCACCCCTCTTTGGTTCATCTATTTCCTGATGGCCTTTTCCCTGCCTGTCTACATGATTGTCCGCCCCAAGGCAACCCTCGCCATCTGGCATTATTTCCGCCGTCGGCAGGGGTTTGGCGTTTTTAAGACCTTTTGTCATCTCTGGCGAAACCACTTTGGCTTTGGGCAGGTGGTGGTGGACAGGTTCGCCGCATACGCGGGCAAGAAGTTTTCGATCGAGGTGGTCGGGCATAACCACTACCGCGAGATTGAGGCCTCCGGCCGCGGGTTTATGATGTTATCTTCGCATATCGGCAATCACGAGATGGCGGGGTATGACCTTCGCGCCAAGGCACGCTTGAATGTGCTGGCTTATGGTGGCGAGGTCGAGGAGGTCCGCAGCGGGCGAGCTCGGCTTCTTGCCGAGAACAATATCCGCATGGTGCCCATTACCGACGGGATCTCGCACATCTTTGTCCTTAAGGAGGCTCTCGAGAACGGTGAGGTCGTGGACATTCACGGCGACCGCCTCTTCGGATCCCCCAAGGCATTCTCCTGCTCCGTTCTCGGTGCTCCCGCCGACCTACCCCAAGGGCCGTTCGTCCTGGCAAGTTCGATTAATGATGAATTGCCGGTGATAGCGGTGTTCTGCGTCAAGGTCGGGTACAGGCGCTTCAAGATCTATATCGAGAGATTAGACGTCATTGCCGACCCCGATCAGCAATCTCTATCCGCCCGGGAGCGGGCGCAGGTGTTGGCCCAGCGCTACGCCGACGCGGTGTCGGGGATCCTCCTGCGCTACCCCGACCAATGGTACAACTTCTTTGAATTCTGGAAATGAAAGTCGATATAGCCGCCATACTGCCGCAGAGGCCGCCATTCGTGATGGTGGATGAGTTCATCAGCTTCAGCATGGAAACCGTGGTGACGGCCCTGACCGTGAGGGCCGACAACATCTTCTTTGAAGACGGCGCCCTCGCAGCCGAAGGCATCCTGGAGAATTTTGCCCAGACCTGTGCGGCCAGAATTGGATACATCAATAAGTACATTCTCCATCGCGAGGTGAATATCGGCTACATCGGTGCGGTCAAGAACTGGACGCTGCACCGCCTGCCCGTTGAGGGGGAGCGCTTCGAAACCCGCATCGACGTCATCCAGGAAATCGGCCCGATGGTTAAGGTTGGGGTGGTTGCTTCTTCTGGCACAGAGGTTCTGGCCGAGGGAGAAATGACCATCGCGCTGAGCGATATTGCAAAAGCTGAATGATGGCAGAGCAGAGAATCATAGTCCGCGGACATCGCTTCGAGCTTTGGGAGACGGCCCCCGACGGTCGCCGCCACCGTCTCCTGCGCTGCTACTGCGGCTACGGGCGCAACGGCTTCGCCGCGTCCCCCGCATTCCCCGCGTCGGGCGCATCTCCCGCGTTGGGCAAAGGGCCGTGGTGCGTCCCGCAAGGGGAGCCCGCCCCGGCATTGCCCGACCCGAAAGGCCAACCAGCGCCCTTCAAATGCGAAGGCGACGGCCGCACGCCCGTCGGCGTCTTCCCTCTGGAGTTCGCTTTCGGCATCGCCCCCAATCCCGGCACAGCCCTACCCTGGAAGGATATCACCCCTTCTTCCTTCTGGTCTTCGGAGCGGGGAACGTATAACACCTGGATTGAAATATCGCCAAAAGTGTTCCAGGTGTCCCAAACAGCGGGACACTTGGAGCAAAATCGGCCTGTTTTGACACCGGTGTCCCAGAAAACGGGACACCTGGATCAGTCTGGGTTCCCGGAAGGCAAAAATGCAGGGGGTTTGGAACAGTCCAAGGTTCCGGACGGTGAAAGACTGGCGGACTATCCGGTGCAGTATAAGTATGCTGCGGTAATCGGCTATAACACCGTTGAGCCGCAGTTCGGCGCAGGGTCGGCTATATTCCTGCACTGTTATGGGCCGCGGAAGAGCTGGTTCCAGTGCCGGAGCAAAAGGACGGCGACTGCAGGTTGCATCAGCATCCCCGAAAAGATTATGGTCCGCGTCCTGCGGGTATTGCGCCCAGGAGCGGTAATAGATATACAGGCATGATAGTAAAACTGGCAGATAATATTATTTCGCCGCTGGGTGTCGGAACCCAGGCGAATTACCGTGCGGTGAAGGCCGGGCTCAGCGCCCTCAAGGCCTACCCCGCCACGGACCTTCTGCCGGAAGGGTATTTCGCTTCGCTCTTCGATGATAAAGCGTCGTTTGAAGAACGATGCATTGCCTGTGCAGAACCGGCAATTAAAGAGGCGGGCATCGACGCGGCGTCGGACAGGGTAATCTTTATTATCTCCACCACAAAAGCCAACGTAGAACTTCTGGACGGTGCTTCGGCTGGCTCGACAACCGTCATTGCCGGCTGTGACCGGCAATCTCCAGCGGCAGCTGCATTGCAGGTTAGCCGCTGGTTCGGAAATCCGAACACCCCGGTGGTAGTGAGCAACGCCTGTATCTCGGGGTTGGCGGCGCAGATCGAGGCGTTGAGGGTAATCGAGTCCGGCCGCTGCGATTATGCGGTGGTGATTGGTGCCGATGTGGTAGGCCGCTTTGTCATCTCCGGTTTCCAGAGTCTCAAGGCGCTCAGTCCGGAGCAGTGCCGGCCCTTCGATGCCGACCGTTGCGGACTCAACCTGGGGGAAGCGGCTGCCTGTATAATATACGGCGCTGAGGTTCCTTCGTCGCCTTCGGCTCCTCAGGATGACAGAAAGGAGGCTTCCCAGGATGACAGGGTGTGGTGCGCGGTGTCGGGCGCAATCTGCAACGATGCCAACCATATCAGCGGGCCGTCGCGCACTGGCGAGGGAAGCTACCGGGCGCTTATGGCCGCCCTGGACTGCTTATCACAGGCTGTCATTGCCGGCAGCGACCGGCAATCTGTCGTCGACGACGTTGCATTCATCAACGTTCACGGCACCTCAACCCTGTACAACGACGAAATGGAATCCATCGCCATCGACAGGGCCGGGCTGGCGAACATCCCAGTGAATACCCTCAAAGGCTATTTCGGCCACACACTCGGTGCGGCAGGGGTGCTTGAGACCATCCTGAGTATGGCGGCAGTTGAGGACGGAACAGTCCTCGGAACGCGCGGGTTCGAAAACATCGGCGTGAGCCGGACCCTAAAGCTCAGCTCGCAGAACGCTCCCATCGAGGGCGGCAAACAATCCTTCGTAAAACTCCTGTCCGGCTTCGGCGGCGTCAATGCCGCGATGCTTTTCAGCCGCCTCTACAAAGATGCCGTTTTTACTAACAGATTGAATGATAGCGCGTTACTGAAAATTGATGCGCCAAAACGGAGCATCGATTTTGTGGAAAATTCTGGTAATCAAATAGTTAAAGAAAACGCTCCGAAGAATCTATTGAGGGCGAAGCACAATGTAGAGATAACACCCTCCCGGGTGGTGCTCGACGGTGCCAAGCTCAACGTTGAGGCAGAAGGCCCGGCGCTACTGGAAGCCATCTACCGCAAATATATAGGCGACTGGCCCAAGTTCTTTAAGATGGATCCTCTCGCGAAACTGGGCTTTGTGGCGTCCGAACTTCTGCTGCAGGCCGAGGGTGGCGACCGTCAGCCGACAGACAAGCGCGCGGTTATCCTGTTCAACCGCAGCGGATCGCTCGCCGACGACATCAACTATCAGCGCGGCATCGACGGGCCGGACCATCTGGGCAGCCCCTCGCTGTTTGTGTACACTCTGCCGAACATCGTCACCGGCGAAATCGCCATCCGAAACAAATACTACGCGGAGACATCCTTCTACTGCATCCCCGAACCGGACGAGGAACTTATGCAGGGCATAGTGGAAGAATCTCTGGAACCCGGGATGTCGGCCATCGCAGGCTGGTGCGAATGCTCCTCCGAAAACGACTTTAATGCAAAAATGTATATCTTAGAAGGCTAATATCAAGATTATGGCAAACGAACAACTCATTCTCGAAGTAAAGGAAAAGATTATCAAGGCCCTCAACCTTGCGGACATGACCCCCGCCGACATCGACGCGGAAGCGCCCCTTTTCGGCGAAGGCCTCGGACTGGACAGCATCGACGCCCTTGAGTTCATCCTCCTGCTGGAAAGGGATTACGGCATCAAGCTCAAGAATCCCGCCGAGGGCAAGGAGATATTCAAGAGTGTCGCCACGATGGCGGAGCATATCGAAAAGAACCGCACAAAGTAGCGACCGGGGCCGGGCAGAAGAGCGTACAAGGCATTATGCGTATAGCGATAACAGGAGCCGGAGTGGTATCGGCGATTGGGCTGGACAAGGCCGCGACCGCCGCTTCGCTGCTTGAAGGTAGGTCGGGAATCGGCCCCCTGAAGCATCTGCAGACCGTCCATTCGGAGCTGCCTTGCGGCGAGGTCGATCTTTCCGACGGGGAGATGAAAACCCGCCTTGGCATCCCTGCCGCCACCGCTGTACCCCGCACTTCCCTCCTTGGCATAATCGCCGCCAAGGAGGCCCTGGAGCAGGCGGGCCTTTGTACCCACGGAGCCATCCCCTGCCCTTCCGAGGCAACCGTCCTTATCAACGGCACCACCGTGGGCGGCATGGACATCACCGAGCGCACCTACCCAACCGTCGACACAAAACTCCACGACTGCGGCGGCTGCACGGACATCATTGCAGAATATTTCAGCATATTCGGGCAGGTTACAACCATCTCCACAGCATGCTCCAGCGCGGCAAACGCGATAGTTTTCGGCAGCGAACTGATTAAGGCCGGCCGTGCGGATGTGGTGCTTGCGGGCGGGTCCGAGAGCCTCACGCGCTACCATCTCAACGGCTTCAATTCCCTGATGATTCTGGATTCGGAGCGATGCCGTCCGTTCGACGCGGGCCGCGCCGGATTGAACCTGGGCGAGGGCGCCGGCTTTGTCGTGCTCGAAAGCGAGGAGCACGCCAAAGCGCGCGGAGCGGAGATTCTGGGCCTGGTGAGCGGATACGGCAATGCCTGCGACGCGTTCCACCAGACGGCGACTTCCCCCGAGGGCGAAGGCGCTTTCCGCGCGATGAGCGAGGCGCTCGCGATGGCCGGCCTCAGGCCGTCCGATATCGACTACGTGAATGCCCACGGCACCGGCACGCCCAACAACGACGCCACCGAAAGTGCTGCGCTGCGGCGTGTTTTCGGCGATGCGATGCCGCCGGTTTCGTCCACTAAATCCTTTACAGGGCACACTACAAGTGCTTCCGGTGGCATTGAGACGGTTATCTGCCTCGAGGCTATCCGCCGGGGTTTTCTCCCTGGCAACATCGGCTGGCAGAACCCCGATGCCGACTGCGTGCAGCCTCTGCCCGAAGCCGTCGCCGGCAGCCCGCGCCATATTCTCTGCAACTCCTTCGGCTTCGGCGGCAACGACTCGGCGCTGGTAATTTCCGCGCCGGACGTCAAGACTGCCGACAAGGAAATTTCCTCACCCGAGGTTAAGATTGTCGTCCGTTCGGCCGTTTATCTGGAAGGTGCCGACTTCGAGTGGAAGCATCTCCTTAACCCTATGCAGGCCCGCAGGCTAGGCACGCTGATGAAGCGCACACTGGTCGCGTCGCTGGAAGCGCTCGATGCTGCTTCGAAGGACGGCGAGCGCCTCATCCCCGACGCAGTGATAACTGCTACCGGACTTGGCTGCATGGAAAACAGCGAAAAATTCCTCGCCGCGATGCTGGAAAGCGGCGAGACAATGATGAGCCCGACCGATTTCATGCAGAGCACGCACAACACTCCCGGCTCACTCATCTCCATACATCTCAAGGACCACGGCTACAACAGCACCTACTCGCAGGGGGCCGATTCGATGGCTTCCGCACTGCTGGACGCCTGGCTGCAACTAAAGAGCGGGAAAATCCGCACGGCGCTGGTCGGCTGCCACGACGAGCTCACGCCCAACACTGCCGGCTATCCCGTGCCCGACGGTTCGTTGGCTCTGGTGCTGGAGGCGGTGCCGTGCACAAATACGCCCGAAAACGAGAACGGACTGTGCGAGATTGCCGGAATCGACGGCATCGGAGAGCTCGACGCACGGAATTTGTACAACGCGATAGAACGTTTGGCCGCAAACGGTCAGGCAGACGAGTGCTGCGGCCCCGTAAAACTGAAAGCTTTATGAAACTGCTGATATTATCGATAATCCAGGCCGTGTTCTTCAGCGGCGGACAGGTGCTCCTGAAGATAGCTTCGGGTCGCCTTTCCCGCCTGCAGTGGACCTGGGCCTGGTGGTGCGACCTGCTCACCAACTGGTGGCTGCTGGCCTCCGGCATCTGCATGGGGGTGGGTACCGTGATGTGGGTTTACATCCTCAAGCACTGGCCCTTCAGCCAGGCCTATCCTATGCTCAGCCTGAGCTATATCATCAGTATGATTGCGGCGATGCTCATCTTCCACGAGCAGATTTCGCTCGTGCGCTGGCTGGGTGTGTTGCTGATTTTAACCGGGTGTGTGCTAGTGGCCAGATGATACGGCTCCTCTTCATATTGCTCTTTTGCCTTGGGACCCCGGATCAGGTCCGGGGTGACGACGCAACTGTCGTCATTGCCGGCCTCGACCGGCAATCTCCTGACGATCTGGAGCTGATCCGCGAAGCGTGCAGCAGCATCCGGACCATGCAGTGCGACTTCGAGCAGGAGCGCAGTTCCTCGATGCTGGCGGACAAGCCGGTGTCCAAGGGCAAGATGTGGTTCGACGGCAAGAATGTGCGCTGGGAGTACCTCTCGCCGGAGCCCTTCCTTTTTGTGATGGACGGCACTCAGGTGCTGCTTCAGGGCAAGGAGCGGCAGGTTAAGGAGATAAAGACCGACAGGCTTTTCTCCCGCATCTCCAAGCTGGCGGACGGCAACAACATTCTGCTGGGCCAGGGCCTGGGAGATATTCCCGACTTCGATGCGACGCTTACCCGCGAAAACAGAGTGCTTATCGTGGATCTGATACCCACGCGCCACGATATACAGTTGATGTTCCGGAAGGTGCGCCTGCATTTCGGCAAAGACTACCGGGTGCAGAAAGTCGAGCTGCTCGAAAAGGGCAGCGACCGCACCGTAATCACCCTGAAGAACCAGAAGTATAACGCGGCCATTCCCGCAAAACTGTTCGAAATACAATGAAGCTCGAAGGATCGCTGTTTACCGTCATAGAGACCCCGGATTCAGGAGTTTACCGCATCCGGCTGAACCCGGAGCACACCATCTACAAGGCCCACTTTCCGGAGCTGCCCATCACCCCGGGGGTGATTCTGGTGCGCATCGGGGTGGAACTCCTCGGCCGCATGCTCGGCCGCAAGGTCCGGCTGGTAGGGGCGCCGAATATTAAGTTTACCGCGCCGGTGTATCCGGAAGGTGGGAAGGAGCTGGACTACGTCATTGCCGGCGGCGACCGGCAATCTCAAGCCACAATTTTAGTCAAGGATTCCGAAACAATCTACAGCAAGCAGACATTGAGATATGAGTGAAAGCATCTGCGTAATAATACCGACATACAACAACGCCGGCACGCTCAAGGGCGTGCTGGACGAAGTTCTTAAATACAGCAGCAACGTGATAGTGGTGAACGATGGCAGCACCGACGGCACCGCCGCGATCCTGAGCAAATACGCCGGCCGCATCGACACGATCAACGGCCACAAGAACCAGGGCAAGGGGGCGGCCCTCAAGGCGGGCTTCGACCTGGCCGTCGGGCAGGGATACTCCGCCGCGGTAACCATCGACGCGGACGGCCAGCATCTCCCCTCCGACCTCCCGGCCTTCTTCGAGGCAGCACGGCAGAACCCCGGGGCGCTCATCGTCGGCATCCGCGAAGACCTCGCCGCCGAGAACAAATCCGGCGGCAGCACCTTCGCCAACCGCTTCAGCAACTTCTGGTTCACGCTCCAGACCTGGGTGCGCCTGCGCGATACCCAGTGCGGCTACAGGCTCTACCCCCTGCGCAAAATCCGCTCGATCCGCTTCCTCACCTCGCGCTACGAGGCGGAGCTGGAACTGCTGGTCTTCAGCGCCTGGCGCGGCGCCCGCTTCGTGCAGCTGCCGGTGACGGTGCTTTACCCCGAGGACCGCGTTTCGCACTTCCGCCCCTTCGCCGACTTCGCCCGCATCAGCCTGCTCAACACGGTGCTCTGCGTTTTGGCTTTAGTTTACGGCCTGCCGCGCCGCGGCCTTACATTTGGCTGGCGGCTAATTTGCAGCAAATCAACAAATTAAGCTATTCCTTCTACCCCAAAAACAGCGCAGAAGGATTATAACAAATCGCTGATAATCAACAAGATAGCCGCCAGCCGATGACCAAGGTTTTTCTAAAAATATTCGATTTCCTGCAGCAACGCCGGGCGTTGAGTGTGATTCTGGCGCTGGCGCTGGTTGCGGGGGCGGTATTTTTGGCGAAGGGCCTGCACTACGGCGAGGATATCTCGGAATTCCTGCCGAGCAACCCCGAAACCGAGCGCTACTCCGAGGTTTACAACGCGCTTTCGCAGAAGAATAACATAATCCTGCTGTTCCGTGGCGACGACCTCTACGCGATCGGCGAGGCGGTGGCTGCCTTCGAGCGCAACTGGGAAGCCCTCGACACCACCGGCCTGGTGAGCGAAACCCAGTTCTTTGCCGACGAAGGGAGCGCTTTCGCGATGATGGACTTCCTCCGCGCCAACATCCCCTATTTCCTGACGGAAGATGATTACGCGCGTGCCGATTCCATCCTGGCGAGCCCCGAAGCCCGTCGCGATCAGCTTGCCTCCGCCCGCAAGGCGCTGCTTTTCCCCTCCGGGCAGATAACGGCAGATGCGGTGAGCGCGGACCCGATGGGCCTCTTTGCCGGTGTGACCGCGCGCCTTCGCGAAGCATCCTCGGCCGAGGGCTGGTCGGTGAGCGACGGGGTGGTGTTTACCCCCGACGGCACCGGCCTGGCGTTTATGACCTCGCCCTACGGCATGAGCGAAAGCGGCAAGAATGCGGAGATATCGAATCTCATTGACAAAGCGGCAGCGGCAACTATGGACGAGGTGCCGGAGGTCAGGGTTTCGGCCACCGGCGGGCCCCTCATCGCGGTGAGCAATGCCAGCCAGATCAAGCGCGACAGCGTGCTGGCAATCTCGCTGGCGGCCCTGCTGATCCTGCTGCTTCTTTTTATCTCCTACCGCAAATTCTCCGACCTGCTCTGGGTGTTTGTTTCGGTGGCTTTCGGCTGGATTTTCGCGCTGGGCGCAGTGGCGATTGTGCATCAGAGCATCTCCATAATAATCATCGGAATAGCGTCCATAATTATCGGAATAGCAGTGAATTACCCGCTGCATTTCATGGACATTCTCAAGGAGGGCAAGCCCGTCCGGGAGGTGCTGCGCGAGATGGTGCAGCCCCTGCTGGTGGGCAACATCACCACCGTGGCGGCGTTCCTCTGCCTGCTGTGGCTGGATGCTGCCGCGATGCGCGATTTCGGTCTCTTCGGCGGCCTGATGCTGGTGGGGACGATTCTTTTTGTGCTGATATTTCTGCCCCAGTTCGCACGTGCCCACGAGGCTACGCCGATGAGGGTGAACCTCGGGGAGATCCTGCCGGACCGCAGCATCCGTAACCCCTGGCTGCTGCTGGCCGTCGTGGCGATTACCCTGGTGCTGGGGTGGTTCAGCCGCGGCATCCGTTTCGATGCCGACATGAACCATATCAATTACATGACCGCTTCCCAGCGGGAGGATATGGCTCTGCTCGCCGGCACCCAGAACGCGCAGGAGTGGTTTGCCGTGGCCCAGGGGGCCGACCTTGAGAGGGCGCTTGTTGCAAATGATTGTTTGCTACAGACAATAAAAGCGCCAACAAAAGGACCAGGCATTTTATTGCCGTCGAAAGAAGAACAAGAGAGGAGATTGGAGAAGTGGAGGAGTTTTATTTCGGCTCATCCGACGCTGATTGCCGACCTACATAAGGAGGCAAAGGCCGAAGGTTTTGCGGCCGGGGCTTTTGGACCGTTCGAAAGATTGGTATCGACGGAATATCTCGTTCAACCGGCAGAGTTTTTTGAGCCGGTACTGAAAGTTTATGACGGGACATATGTCATTGCCGGCGGCGACCGGCAATCTCAAAGAGTTGCCATTATAAACAAAGTGTACTCTGCAGAAAGACCTCAGGTGCCGGAGGGGAGGAACGATGTGATGGTGTTCAGCGGGCAGGATGTGTCCGGTGGGTTGGTGAAGGTGCTGTCGGGCAGCTTCGATTACATAGGGACTATATGCTCGCTGGTGGTGTTCATCTTCCTGCTGCTGAGCTTCCGAAGGGTGGAAACCGCACTGCTGGCGTTCCTGCCGCTGGCGGTGAGCTGGCTGTGGATCTTGGGGAGCATGTCGCTGATGGGCATTTCCTTCAACATTGTCAATATAATCCTGGCGACATTCATCTTCGGGCAGGGCGACGACTACACCATATTCATCACCGAAGGGCTGATGTACGAATACGCCTACGGCCGCAAGCGGATGGTCACCTATAAAAACAGCGTGCTGGTGTCGGCGCTCATTATGTTCATC
>JAFZWD010000009.1 GCA_017617495.1 Bacteroidales bacterium | reverse complement strand
TGCACAACGGCATCGAGTACGGCGACATCCAGCTCATCTGCGAGTGCTACCAGATAATGAAGGAGTACCTCGGAATGAGCAACGAGGAGATGCACGCAACCTTCGCCGAGTGGAACAAGAGCGACCTCGACAGCTATCTGGTGGAGATTACCCGCGACATCCTGGCCAAGAAAGACGAGGACGGCCGCTATGTGCTGGATTATATTCTGGATACCGCCGGCCAGAAGGGGACCGGCAAATGGACTGCAATCGCGGCCCTGGACCACGGAGTGCCCCTGACGCTTATCGGCGAGTCGGTCTTCGCCCGCTGCCTCTCTGCCCAGAAGGAAGAAAGGGTGGCTGCTGCGAAGATTCTGGAGGGTCCCAGGCCCGCAAAGTTCGAAGGCGACAGGGCGGCGTTCCTGGAGGATCTGCGCCGCGCGCTCTTCTCGGCAAAGGTTGTGTCCTATGCCCAGGGTTACGCCCTGATGCGCGCTGCCGCAAAGGAATACGGCTGGAACCTCAACTACGGCGGAATCGCCCTTATGTGGAGGGGCGGATGCATTATCCGCAGCGTGTTCCTCGGCAAGATAAAAGAAGCCTTCGACAAGAACCCCTACATCGCCAACCTACTGCTGGACAGTTATTTCCAGGGCAAACTGGCGGAAGCCCAGAAGGGCTGGCGCAACGTAATTGCCAGCGCCGTGGTGAACGGAATCCCGGTGCCCTGCCTTAGCGCAGCGCTCGAATACTACGACGGCTACCGCACCGAGCGTCTGCCCGCCAACCTGCTGCAGGCCCAGCGCGACTACTTCGGGGCGCATACCTATGAGCGCACTGATAAACCGCGTGGCGAATTTTTCCACACCAATTGGACCGGTGAGGGCGGTGACACTGTCGCCGGAACGTATATAGCGTAGGCGTGAAAAGTTTACTATATTTGCGAGATATGAAAAAAGGAATCATAGCGTTGCTGGCGGCGGGCATACTGCTGATGCCCCATGTAGCAAAAGCGGACGGTGTCACGGCGCTGGATTCGCTGATGATGCGTTTCGGCACCTACTCGTCGTGGTGCACTCCCGAAAAGGTCTACCTGCACATCGACCGCACCTGCTTCACCGCAGGTGAGAGCATCTGGTTCAAAGCCTGGGTGCGAGACGCTTCCGAATATACCGTTCTTCCCCGAAGCAAGTTCGTCTATGCAGAAGTTCTGGATGAAAAGGGCGAGGGCATAGTTCGCGTCAAGGTCAAACGCGGCAAGAACGGCTTCGACGGCTGCGTGGAGCTTCCGCCCAATCTGGAAACCGGTAATTACACCCTTCGCGGATATACCCTCTGGCAGCTCAACAACAGCCCGGAATATCTATTTAACGAGCAGATTCGAATTGTCGGCGAGAAAGGCAAGAAACTCAAGAAGGCCAAGACTCCGCCTCCTGACGTAGAGATAAGCTTCTGGCCGGAAAGCGGCCGTTATTTCTCCGGGCACAGGTCCGTGATGGGCTTCAAAGTGGTGGACAAACTCGGTATGAACGTCGACTTCAACGGTGTTCTGGTGGAGAACGGCGGCGAGATGATAATGCCGGTGGCCACCCGTCACGACGGAATGGGAGCCTTTGCCTTTATGCCCAAGCCGGGGGTGACCTACAGCATCGAGGATGCCAGGGGCAAGCGTCATCCGCTTCCCGCCCCCGCCCAGGACGGAGCATGCATCCAGGTGCGTCTCCACTCCGGCCGCTACTATATCGGTGCTATCGGTGTGGGCGGCGGAACGGCATCCCTGCTGGTGAGGGACAACACCGAGCTCAGGCCTCTTGCAGAGATTAATCTCGACGGCAAGCAGGGTACGCTGATGGTGGAACGCAAGGTCTTCCGCAGCGGCATCAACCATCTGCTCATAGTAGACTCGAGGGGAAGGATTTTGGCTGAAAGGCTATTCTTTGTCCCGGACCTCGCAGCCCCCAAGGCGGAATTCTCGGTCAAGCACTTCAGCCCCGAGGTGCGCGAGCTCACCACCTTCGGGCTCGATCTTACCGGCCCCGAAGGACAGGCGCTCGACGGTGAATGCTCGGTGTCGGTGGTGCGCGGAGTGCTCAAGGACTGGCAGCAGACCGACGGCATCGTGTCGTACTACAACCTCAGCAGCGAGCTCAAGGGCAAAATCAACAAACCCTGCTGGTATTTCGACCCCGATGTTCCCGAAGCGGAACGCCTCGCGGCGCTGGATATCCTGATGATGATTCAGGGCTGGCGCTATTACGATCTGGAGAAGATTCTCGACCTCAAGATGGGCAAATTCACCATCCGTTACATGCGCGAGCAGGTGCAGGAGATTCGCGGGCACATCTCGCGGATGTTTTCCAAGAAGATGCCCAAAAAGTTCATGTTCACCTTCATGGTCCCCAAGTGGAACCATGTAACCGCCGTGAAAGTGGATCAGGGCAAATCCTTCCTCATCGACAGCCTCGATTTCGAAGAGGGCACCGAATTCCTCATCAACATCGGCCGTTCACGCCTCGGCGCAGCGTATCTGCCCAGGTGGAACGGCGACGTGGTGGCTCCTCCGTTCCTCTATACTCCTGCGGCCGGCTACGCAAAGGACGCTCGCATTGCGGCCCCGATGCTGGGTGACGCAGCGGCCGACGACACGCTGCAGGCGGCGGTGGTGACCGCGGACTACGGCATCGACGACGTGCTGACCTTCGGCATAAATTACAGCTCGGACCTCAAGATGTACAAGGATATGACGCTGGTCGAGTACCTGAGTATGAAGAAGGCAACCTTTGTGTACGACGGCGAAAGTATGTACAACCGTAATATCCGCAGCATGTCCAGCTTCGGAGGCGTCGAGTCCGAAGACGGTTCCGACATTGGCTCGTTCGAGCAGGACGAATCCGGCAAGGTGGCGCTGATTGTGGATGAAGACGAGCAGGCCTGGTGGGGATACGATATGATTCGCCTGGCGGATATCCGCGCGATAAGCGTATCCACCCAGCCGGATCCCGCACGCGGAGGCGAGGGTGGCGTGGTGGCCATCAGCCTCAAGCCGGGCGGAGCCCGCAGAAGCTCGGAGCGCAATCCTTCTCTGCTGTACTTTGTGCCACTGGGCTACCAGGTGCCGCGCTACTTCACTTCGCCCCGTTACGACAAGGGCGAAACCGGTCCGGCCGACAAGCGCAATACCGTCTGGTGGTCGCCCGACGTCAAGGTCAGCGGCGGACACGCGGAATTCTCATTCTGCAATTCCGACCTGAAGGATTATCCCTACATAGTCCGCATCGAGGGACTCACCGCCGACGGCAAGCCCTTCTCCGTGCATAAGACAGTATCACCGGTCAATTAGATTTTTGTAAAGTGATAAGAATCGAGAACTACGACCTGAGTGCGCACAACACTTTCAGAATGAAGGTGAAGTGCGCTTTGTATATAGAGTACTCGAGTGTTGAGGAACTCCAGAACCTGGACTACACTTCGCTGCCCCAGCCGGTGATGCATATCGGAGGCGGAAGCAATCTGCTCTTCACGGGTGATTTCCCCGGCACCGTGCTGCATTCGGGAGTCAAATACATCAAGTATGTGGACATGGGCCTGGACGAGGTGCTTATGACCGTTGGTTCTGGCGTTGTTTTCGATGATTTTGTGGCAGAAACCTGCAAGAACGGTCTCTGGGGAGCGGAAAATCTTTCGCTCATCCCGGGAGAGGTGGGTGCCTCGGCGGTGCAGAATATAGGCGCCTACGGCGTAGAGGTCAAGGACATTATTGCCGGAGTGGTCTGCCTGGATACCAAAGACTGGAGCAAGACGGTGTTTAAAACACCCGAACTCGGCTATGGCTACCGCGATTCAATGTTCAAGCATAACAAGGGTCGCTATATTGTCACAAGCGTGCTCTTCCGTCTTACCCGCAAATACAGCCCCAAGCTGGAATACGGTAACATCAAGGCAGCCTTGGAGGGGTCAGACCTCAGCGCGCTCACACCCCAGCATCTGCGCGATGCGATTATCCGCATCCGCCGCGAAAAACTGCCGGATCCGGATGAAATCGGGAGTGCAGGAAGTTTCTTTAAGAACCCTGTGATGCCCCGAGCCCAATATGAGGCCATTGCCAAGACAGAAGGCGTCGAGCCTCCGCATTTCGACCTGCCCGACGGCGAGGTGAAAGTGCCCGCCGCCTGGATGATCGACCGACTGGGCTTCCGCGGGGCGACCAAGGGCGGTGCAAAAGTCTACGACAAGCAGCCGCTGGTAATAGTAAACGCCAGCGGCGATGCGGCCCCGGCCGACATCATCTCCCTGGAAAATGAAATTATAGCGGGTGTTAAGGAGCGCTTCGGCGTCACCCTCAGCCCAGAAGTGGAACATATTTAGATTATGGGAACATTCATCATAGAAGGAGGACATGCCCTCCACGGAAGCATCACCCCGCAGGGGGCGAAGAACGAAGCGCTGCAGATTCTGAGCGCAGTGCTGCTGACCGACAAGGAAGTGCGCGTGAGCAACGTGCCGGAAATCCTCGACATCCGCAACCTCATCGCCCTGCTCGAAGGGATGGGAGTGAAGGTTACGCGCCATGCCAAGGGAGAATACACCTTCCAGGCGGACGCCATCGACCTGGACTATGTCAAGAGCGCCGAGTTTGTGAGCCGTTGTGCCTCGCTCCGCGGATCGGTGATGATTACCGGCCCGCTGCTTGCCCGTTTCCACGAGGCTTTCTTCCCGAAACCCGGCGGCGATAAAATCGGGCGCCGCCGCGTGGATACCCATATCGAGGGCTTTGTGAACCTGGGTGCTGTATACGATTACGACAAGTCTGTGCGTGCCTATCATCTCACTGCTCCAAAGGGCCTCAAGGGCTGCTATATGCTTCTGGACGAGGCTTCGGTTACAGGTACCGCCAATATCGTGATGGCGGCTTCGCTCGCCGAGGGCGACACTGTCATTTACAACGCTGCCTGCGAGCCTTATCTGCAGCAGCTTTGTACCCTGCTCAACGCTATGGGTGCAAATATCGAGGGAATTGGCAGCAATCTTCTCACGGTACATGGAGTGGATAAACTGAATGGAGCCAGCCATAAGATACTGCCCGATATGATCGAAGTGGGTTCGTTTATCGGCCTGGCCGCTATTACCAGAAGCGAACTTACAATCAAGAATGTCTCCTACAAGAATCTGGGTATTATCCCCGAGGCCTTCAAGCGCCTGGGTGTGAAACTCGAGCAGCGCGGCGACGACATCTTTGTGCCGAAGCAGGAGAGCTACGAGATCGAGTCGTTTATCGACGGTTCCATAATGACCATAGCGGACGCTCCCTGGCCGGGTCTTACCCCGGACCTCCTGAGCGTTATCCTGGTGGTGGCCACCCAGTGCAAGGGCAGCGTGCTCATCCATCAGAAGATGTTCGAGAGCCGCCTGTTCTTTGTTGATAAACTGATAGATATGGGTGCGCAGATAATCCTCTGCGATCCCCACCGCGCCGTCGTAATCGGCCACGACCACAAGTTCCAGCTCCGCGCGAACCGCATGACCAGCCCCGATATCCGTGCCGGTATCGCCATGCTTCTTGCAGCAATGAGTGCCAAGGGCACTTCCGAAATCGACAACATCGAGCAGATCGACCGCGGTTACGAGGATATCGACGGTCGCCTGAATGCTCTCGGAGCCGTGATTACCCGCAAGTAGTGAAATACGACGATAAATATTCTTCCGATGTGGCGAACTTTCTGCGTTCGCCGGTGAGGGAGATTTTCCGCCGGGTGGATCTGAATGCAATCTGCTCGTTCGCCGGCGGCTACCCCGATGCGGCCACTTTCCCTCTCGACGAGATGCAGGGCCTTGCCGCCCGCGTTGTATCCAAGTATGGCTCCAGGGCGCTCCAGTACGGCGCCACGCAGGGTGTTCCCGAATTGCGGCAGGCGCTATTTGACAGATATTTATCCGTCATTGCCGGCTCCGACCGGCAATCTCTGGCGAACATCCAGATTACCACCTCCTCCCAGCAGGGCATTGACGTTTGCTCCCGCATACTCCTCGACCCCGGCGACGCGGTCCTGGCCTTCAGCCCCGTCTACCTTGGCGCCCTCCAGTCCTTCCGCTCCTATCGGGCGGAGGTTGTAGACTTAGCTTTGTTTCTTGGGGCGGAGGGAGAAGCTACCCCCTTCGGGAGTTCGCCCTACGGGCTCACCCCACCACCTGCTTCCGCAGGCGGTCCCCCCGCTACCGAACTATGGGTCCCCGGAAAATCTACGATTTTCTGGGACCAGCCGCGGGTGTTACGTCCCTCAGGGAGTACTTCTCCCTCCGCTCTGAAGAAAGCCAGATTTATCTATGTGATTCCGGATTTCAACAATCCGTCGGGAGAGACGCTGAGCCTCGAGAGGCGTAAGCAGATTGTGGAGTTTGCAAGGAAGAACGACCTGCTGATAGTCGAGGACAGCCCGTACCGCGAGCTGCGCTACAGCGGCGAAGAACTGCCTACAATATACTCGATGGCGCCCGAAAGGACGCTTCACCTCGGGTCGTTCTCCAAGATTTTCGCCCCTGGATTCAGACTTGGGTGGATCTTCGGACCGGAGGAAATTCTGGATAAGATTTACGTCTGCAAACAGGCGCTGGACCTCTGTCCGCCGGTCTTCGACCAGTATCTGGCCGCCGAATTCCTCACAAGCGGAGCGCTGGACGCCAACCTTGCAAAGAGCAGGGAACTTTACCGCGCCAAGCGCGACCTGATGCTGTCGCTGCTGGATAAATATATGCCGGAAGGTGTTTCGTGGACCAGGCCCGAGGGCGGCCTCTTCCTCTGGCTTACCCTGCCCGAAAGCATCGACACCGTAGCCCTCTACGACCGCGCTCTCGCCGCCGGTGTTGCCTACGTCGCCGGCTCCTTCTTCTACCCCGACGGCAGCCACCGCAACACCATGCGCCTCAACTTCTCCTTCCTTGACTCGTCCCGGATGGAAGAAGGCGTACGCCTCCTGGCTTCCTTATTAAAATAAACTGTCAAATAGTTGATATTTTGACGATTTATTTATTATCTTTGTGCCATGAAAGGGTTCAAAGATATTGTCCTGCCTCTGATTGAGGCTCAAGGAGAGGCCTCTGCAAAAGAGATTCAGGGTTTATTCCCGGGCTTACCCGTGCAGACAGTATTCTCTCGCATACGTGCGCTGGAAAAAGAAGGATTGGTATTCCAGAGCGGCCGCGGGAAGTATCGCATGGGAACCAAGCCGGAATATAAGGTAGTAATAAGCCCAAGAATGAAGGAGGTCAATGCTTTTCTTATTTCAGAATGCGTCGGTGTCAACAATTGCATTTCTGATATAGGCCAAGGGAATGTATTGGTGGAGGCAAGCAAGCGCGATGCGGAACAAGCCTTGGTTTCTCTGCGCGCCGCCTTTGCAAATGTGTATTCGTTTAAAGAAGCGGTATCTATCCGAAAGGACCTCAGAGACGCCATTATTGTAAAATCCCTTGTTACAGACTCTCCTATTCTCTCCTTCGACGGAATTGGTATTCCTTCCCTCGAAAAGAAACTGGTGGATCTTGTCGTAGACCGGGACTTCTTTCATCTTGACGATGCCACCCTTCACAAAGAATTCCAACGTGCCTTCGAGGTGTATCCGATAAATAGAGACAGGATACTTAGGTATGCAGGCAGGCGCAATGTGCGCGCCAGGGTTTTGGAAGAAATCGGGAAGATCGACAAGTATCGCGTCGATATCATCACAACTATTCAATGTACCCTTGCCAAACAACCGGTCGTCCGGGCCTGGCTGTTCGGTTCCTGGTCCCGAATGGAAGAACGCCCGGACAGCGATATCGATTTGTTGGTGGATTTCGATAAAGAGGCCCATGTAAGCCTGCTCGACCATTCAGGTTTTATGCTGAATCTTGAAGACGTCCTCAACAAATCTGTAGATTATATAACAAATGGTTCACTGTTGCCATTTGCCGAAAAAACAGCAAATAAAGATAAATACTTGATATATGAGAGAATCGCTTAAAGA
>JAFZWD010000008.1 GCA_017617495.1 Bacteroidales bacterium | reverse complement strand
TCGGAATGGATGTTACCAAGTACAATATTGAACCCAAGAAACACAACATTTAACGATGAGACACAATAAATCCGTAAATCATCTCGGCCGTCAGAGCGGACACCGCAAGGCTCTGCTCTCCAATCTGGCATGCTCGCTGATTCTCAAGAAGAGGATCACCACGACCGTCGCCAAGGCCAAGGCTCTCAAGCCTTATGTTGAACCTCTTATCACCAAGAGCAAGGAAGATACCACCCATTCCCGCCGTGTAGTTTTCAGCTACCTTAAGGACAAGGAAGCGGTTACCGAGCTTTTCCGTACCATCGCTCCCAAGATTGCAGAGCGTCCGGGCGGATACCTCCGTATCCTGCACCTCGGATTCCGCAAGGGTGATGCAGCCGACATGGCTCTGATCGAGTTCGTGGACTTCAATGAGGCAGCTCTCGCTTCCGGAAGCAAGAAGGAAGCAAAGAAGAGCACCCGTCGCAGCCGCGCCAAGAAGGCGGAGGCAGCCCCCGAGGCTCCCGTAGCAGAAGCTCCGGCAGCCGCAGAGGCACCGGCGGAAGCGCCCGAAGCTCCGGCAGCAGAATAAAGGCCGGCAAATTAAGAGAGGGAGAATTCGATTTCTCCCTCTTTTTTTTATATTTGCGAAAATAATAAAGCGTATTTATGAATCCTTTGTTTTACGCCGTTCCTGCGGCTTCCATCCTCGCCCTTGCATTCGCGGCAATCTTCTATGCCCAGATGAAGAAAGAGGACGAAGGGACTCCCACCATGCGACAGATTGCACAGTACGTCCGAGAGGGCGCCATGGCCTATCTGCGTCAGCAGTACAAGGTGGTGGTCATCGTATTCATCATTCTTGCAGTATTCTTTGCGATACTTGCATACGGTTTCGGGGTGCAGAACCCCTGGGTGCCTTTCGCCTTCCTCACGGGAGGTTTCTTCAGCGGCCTCGCCGGTTATATCGGCATGAAGACCGCCACCTATGCTTCCGGCCGTACCGCCAATGCAGCGCGCCGCAGCCTCAACTCGGGGCTTAAGGTTGCGTTCCGTTCCGGCGCCGTGATGGGACTTACGGTGGTAGGCCTCGGCCTGCTGGACATCGCCCTCTGGTTCATCCTCCTGAACATCTTCATCGAGGACGCCAGCCTGGCACAGAAACTGGTGATTATCACCACCACGATGCTTACCTTCGGTATGGGTGCTTCCACGCAGGCCCTCTTTGCCCGTGTGGGAGGAGGTATCTACACCAAAGCGGCTGACGTGGGCGCCGACATCGTGGGCAAGGTCGAGTCCGACCTCCCCGAGGACGATCCCCGCAACCCCGCCACCATCGCCGACAACGTGGGCGACAACGTTGGTGACGTGGCCGGCATGGGTGCAGACCTCTACGAGAGCTACTGCGGCTCCATCCTGTCCACCATGGCCCTGGGTGCTTCTGCCTTCTACGCAGTAGGTCCCGAGATGCAGACCAAGGCCATCCTGGCCCCGATGCTCATAGCCGCCGTCGGCGTGCTGCTTTCGGTGCTCAGCATCTTCACGGTCCGCACGAAGGAAGGAGCCGGCATGGCACAGCTCCTCAAGAGCATGAGCTTCGGCACCAATCTCGCCGCGGTGCTCAGCGGCGTCGCAACCTTCGGCATTCTTGCCCTCGTGTTCGGCACGCAGGACAACAACTGGTGGCACCTTTCCTGCTCGGTGGTTTCCGGCCTCATCGCAGGCGTGGTCATCGGCAAGGCTACCGAATACTACACTTCGCACTCCTACAAACCTACGCAGAAGCTTGCTGAGGCATCCCAGACAGGTCCCGCCACGGTGATTATCAACGGCGTGGGCCTCGGAATGCTCTCCACGGCTATCCCGGTGATTGCGATTGTCTGCGCGATTGTGCTGGCATACATGTTCGCCATCGGATTCGACGTCAAGGATATGATGAGCGCCGCCAACCTCAGCCACGGCCTCTACGGCGTGGCAATCGCTGCGGTGGGCATGCTCTCCACCCTGGGCATCACCCTTGCCACTGACGCTTACGGCCCCATCGCCGACAACGCGGGAGGCAACGCCCAGATGAGCGAGCTCGATCCCGAAGTGCGCGAGCGCACCGACGTCCTCGACGCCCTCGGCAATACTACCGCCGCCACCGGCAAGGGCTTCGCCATCGGCTCGGCCGCACTGACCGCCCTCGCCCTGCTGGCCTCTTATATCGAAGAGATTAAAATCGCCATCGGCCGCACCGCGGACGCTCTCATCAACGGAGTCGAGGCGGCAAACGCTTCCATCCTGGACGTGCTCGCCGAGTTTAACGTCAGCCTGATGAATCCTACGGTTCTGGCAGGCGTGTTCATCGGGGCGATGATGGCCTTCCTGTTCTGCGGCCTTACAATGAACGCAGTGGGACGCGCCGCCGGCAAGATGGTTATCGAGGTCCGCCGCCAGTTCAAGGAAATCAAGGGTATCCTCACCGGAGAGGGCACACCCGACTATAAGCGCTGCGTGGAGATTTCCACCAAGGCGGCCCAGCACGAGATGCTCGTTCCTTCCATCATAGCGATCGTGGTTCCCGTGCTTACGGGCGTGGTGCTCGGCATCGCGGGCGTTCTCGGCCTGCTTATCGGAGGCCTGGGCGCCGGCTTCGTGCTCGCAATCTTCATGGCCAACTCGGGCGGCGCCTGGGACAATGCCAAGAAGTTTGTGGAAGAAGGACACTTCGGAGGCAAGAACTCCGAGTGCCACCATGCAACAGTGGTGGGCGACACCGTTGGCGATCCTTTCAAGGACACCAGCGGACCTTCGCTCAACATCCTCATCAAGCTGATGAGCATGGTTTCCATTGTAATGGCAGGACTTACCGCAACATTCCATCTCCTGTAATATGAGACATTTCACGGTTCCCGAGGACGGCGGGCTCGTAATGGCGGGCCTTCCCGACGATATCCTCCACGGCTACGACAAGCTCCGCGCCGAGGTTTACGCGGATTCATCCGAAGGCAGCGAGGTTATTTCCGAGCAGGTTATCGAAGCCATCAACTCGTTTGCGGCTTCCAACCCCGGCAAACTCTTCCGCCTCGGCCTTTCCACAGGCGCCACTCCCGTGTCGCTTTACAAGAAGCTCAGCCGCAAGTTCCGCGAGGGACGCGTTTCCTTCAAGGGCGTATCGGTGGTATCCATCGACGAGTACTACCCTTCGAACCCACGCGACGCGCAGAGCCGTAACAGCATCCTGCATAACGAGCTGCTGGACAACATCGACATCCTCCAGGAGAATATCCATATCCCCGACGGAAGCGTGCCGCACGACGAGGTTGCCGCATACTGCAGAAGCTTCGACGAGAAGGCGTCGGATCTAGACCTTCTGGTAATAGGCATAGGCGAGGAAGGCCAGGTAGGCTTCAACGAGGCCGGTTCCACCGACCACAGCCGCACCCGCACGGTGCTGCTCAGCTACGCCAGCCGCAAGCGTCAGAGCCGCTATTTCAACGGCGATATCAGCGCTACCCCCAAGCAGGCGGTCACCATCGGCATCGGCACCATGCTCAGCGCCAAGAAGGTGATACTGATGGCCTGGGGCGAAAGGAAGGCGGACGCCGTGGCCAAGGTGGTTGAGGGAGAAGTTTCTCCCGACTGCCCGGCGACCTTCTTCCAGCTGCATCCCAATGCGGTGATTTTCGTGGACGACGTGGCCGCTGCCGGGCTCACCCGCGTGGTGGCCCCCTGGCTCATAGGCCCCTGCGTCTGGACTCCCAAATTCCAGCGCAAGGCCGTCATCTGGCTCTGCCAGAAGGTGCACAAGCCTATCCTCAAGCTCACCCATAAGGACTATATCCAAAACTCCCTCGAGGAACTGGTGGACCTTGCCGGTTCCTACGACCAGGTGAACATAAAGGTCTTCAACGACCTGCAGCATACTATTACCGGCTGGCCGGGCGGCAAGCCCAATGCCGACGACAGCACACGCCCCGTCGCGAGCAAGCCTTATCCCAAGACCGTGCTCATCTTCTCGCCCCATCCGGACGACGATGTGATTTCGATGGGCGGTACGTTCATCCGCCTGGTGCATCAGGGCCACGACGTTCATGTGGCTTACGAGACCTCCGGTAATGTGGCGGTGCACGATTCCGTGGTGATGCAGCACATGGACGCGGCGGCCCAGCTCGGATTCGGCGACCGCAGCGAAGAGGTGCGCGCCCTCATAGCTTCCAAGAAGCCCGGGGAACCCGAACCTCGCAAACTGCTGGACATCAAGGCGGCCATCCGCCGCAGCGAGGCCCGTGCGGCAGACTTCTCCTTCGGCGTGCCCGACGACCATATCCACTTCCTGAATCTGCCCTTCTACGAGAGCGGCAGCGTCAAGAAGATGCCTTCGGGCCAGGCCGATGTGGATATTATCAAGGCCCTTATGGACAAGGTTAAGCCTCACCAGATTTACATGGCTGGCGACCTTGCCGACCCTCACGGAACCCACCGCGTATGCACCGAGGCGGCCCTCGAGGCCTTCAGCCAGCTCAAGGAAGAAGGCGCAAAGTGGACTGCCGACTGCCATATCTGGCTCTATCGCGGCGCATGGATGGAGTGGGAACTTGCTCGCGTGGACATGGCGGTGCCCCTCAGCCCCGACGAGGTTGTGGAGAAGCGTCACGCCATCTACCGCCACCTCTCGCAGAAGGATATAGTGCCCTTCCCGGGCGAGGATCCCCGCGAGTTCTGGCAGAGGGCGGAAGACCGTACCGGAGCCACTGCAAAAGCCTACGACGAGCTCGGTATGGCCGAGTATCAGGCAATAGAAGTATTCTTAAAACTCAGTTAGTATAAGAAAATGAAAGTCATTATCCGTAAAGAAGCACACGAAGCTTCGCTCTGGGCCGCGCATTACATTGCCGACCGTATCCGCGAGAAAGCGGCACGCACATCCAAGCCCTTCATTCTCGGCCTCTGCACAGGTTCCACTCCCATCGAGACCTATGCCGAGCTGATCCGTATGGTCAAGGATGGCGAGATTTCCTTCAAGAATGTCATTTCGTTCAATATGGACGAGTATGTGGGCCTGCCCAAGTCGCATCCCGAGAGCTACTGGTCGTTCATGCACAAGTATCTCTTCGACCATATCGACGAACCCGCGGAGAACATCCATATCCTCAACGGCAACGCTCCCGACCTCGAGGCCGAGTGCGCAGCTTACGAGAAGGCCATCGAGGCTACCGGAGGTTTCGACCTCTTTCTTGGAGGCATCGGCGAGGACGGCCACATTGCATTCAACGAGCCCTTCTCCTCGCTCAAGTCCCGCACTCGTGTGGTCACCCTCACCGAGGACACCCGCATAGTGAACTCCCGCTTCTTCGATAACGACATGAATCAGGTGCCCGCACAGGCCCTGTCCGTCGGTGTGGCAACTGTTACTGATTCCAAGGAGGTTGTAATCCTGGCATTCGGCCCCAAGAAGGCGAAGGCCATCCACGACGCAGTCGAAGGCCCCGTCAGCCATATGTGCACAGTTTCCGCCCTTCAGCTGCACGAATTCGGCACTATCGTCTGCGACGAGGCCGCCGCTTCCGGACTCCTGCCCGAGAGCCGCGCTTATTTCGCCGCTGTCGAAGCTGTCGAGAACCGCTAGGGTCACCTACCATAAATGAATAACCCGGCCTGCATAGGTCGGGTTATTCTGTTATACGGTAATTCGAATTATTTCGTCAACTGAATCAGTTGGTCTACCGGGGTAATGCTCCAGTGCAGGTTTGCACGGGGCGTATCCAATCCGCCGGCAATCGTGCAGACGACGTACTTGTCGTTGCACACGAAGTGCGGGTGCGGGTCGGGATGCAGGTTGGACGGACTGTCGCTGGTGGTGATGGCCGGCCTGGTGCTGTAAATCATAACCTTCTTGCCCGTAGTCGGGTTGAGGAACTTGACTCTCCACCTTGCGCCTCTGTACCAGTGCCAGTCTTTTTCTCCGTCCTCTCCCGGCACACCCTTCTCTCCCGGTGCTGCATCATCGAAAGTCCAGTATTTCCCGTCGACCGTAGGGTGGGCGTGAGTCGTTTGCTCCTTGGCACCTCCGGTAGGGCATGCGTAGATGAGGGTGTACTCGTCGGTGCGGACGTTGCGCTTATGGATACCGGCACTCATCCAGTAGACGTGGTCGCCGTCGTACATCCATCCGTCGTGAGTCGCCCCGTTGTTGGTGGGTGACGGCGAGATGGTCCTGCGGTAGCCCTTCTTGCAGAACTGCATACGCATTATCGTACCCGCGCCGTTGTATGCGCCGTCATTCTCGTGTGGAGTGGAATAATGCTGGCCGTTGCCGTCCCAGGCATCGGTGGAGCAAAGCGCCTCGTCGTCGTGCATAGGATTGAACTGGCCGTGAGTGTAGTTGATTTCGGTGCTGTGCCCCCACTCTTCCCATGCTCCGGTGTAGAAATTCAGCGTTCCCCAATAGAAACAGTTTTTGATACGGGGGTCGATGAATACCATCTGTTTGTCGCGGGAGATGGTTATATGGTTAATAACGCGCTGTATGGGGCTGGTTGCACCGTAAGGGATAATCTCCCTGGGGTAGTGGGCAAGTTCGTGCTCGTATTCGGGGTTCCTGAGAAGGTCGCGCCTCATCAGCGTAACGTCGGTGGACGTCGAGTTCTTGACAGTATAATACAACTGGTCTGTCTCGGGATCCAAATAGGGATAGGCGCTTGAGCTTGCGGGGAAGGAGTACTGCTTTCGTGTCGCAAGGTCGATGATGATACCGTCCCTTAGCTTGGGGTTGCCGAGCCATTCGTTGGGAGATACCAAAGCGAATAGGAAACGCTCGTCATTGGAGAACTCCTTGCCCATATAGTATATGGTCTGGGAGTTATCCCAGCCGATGGCCTGGCTCTTAAGATAGTATGACTTTACGCCGGACACCGAGTCGGTGTAGGCGTAGAAGAGGTCGGAATCGAAGATGTGGCTCTTCCAGTCGGCGGGAGGAGTCTCGATGTCGTCCACGGGAGCGACCAGCTTCACATCGATTTCGTAGTATTTGCCGGCCACCACGTCAACGGGGTTCTTGACCTTCTTGTAGCAATCATGCGAAACGTTGTCGGTAGCCGCCGCGCTGACGGTAAGGCTGCTGCCTTCGGGCAGGGCCAGGAACATCACGCCTGTGCCTCCGTTGGCCTCATACTTCTTGCCGAGCTCGGCAAAATAGAGGTCGAGATTGTAGTTGGTAACGCCTTCGCCTGCCGCTCCTGCACCGTCCTTGCTGGCGGGAGTTGCGCTCCATTCTATCTTGTTCTTGATATTGAAGGAAGCCTGGCTGGCGTCGAAGGTGCGTCCGTCGGGGTGCTTGAGCGAAAGCCTGATAATGCCCTGCCTTGCCTTGAGCGTGGGCCTCTCGTTTACCTTGATGACTCCGCCGCTGACCGAGGATACCGTAACCTTTGCAGAAGCATAGTCGCAATTATTTGCGATATAGCTCAGGGTACCGTCCTGGCGGGCGTAGTCCGGGGTGTTCCAACGAAGCTCGATGATGTCGCCTGCCGCTACCGTGCCGGTGAGGGTCCCGGAGAAGCAGACATTGGTGTTGCCGCTCTGCTGGGTCACCAGGTGCCCGGTCATCATAGTGGCGCGGCTGCAGTTGTAGACACTGAGCTTGTCGCCGGGTTTCCACGAAGTGCTGAGATACTTGCCGGAAACTGCGAGGGCCTTGGAAACTGCGGTTTCCGCCTCCTTGTCGAGATTAAGGGTGAGGGTGTAGGTGCCCAGGTCCCCGGAGGGCCTCATCTCCTTTTCTTTGGTGCAGGAGAGAAGCACAGATGCAAAAGCAAAAAATAATGCAATCTTTCTCATAGTCTTTCCTCCCGTTACCATTCGCCCTCCACGGCATCGCCATAATCGGGGCGGACAACGATTACGTCGCTGTCGGCCAGAACGCCCTGAGAGCGAACCTCAAGCGCCTCGACAATGGGTTGTTGATAGAATTTGTTAGCTGTCATAAATGTGGTGCAGTCCACAAATATAAGAATTCTATTCTTATTCTGCTATTATTTTAAGGATTTTGACGTCGGAGACAGGGCAGTCGCGGGCGTCGCGGGACACCTTGGCAATCTTGTCTATCACGTCGAACCCGGACAGGGTTTCGCCGAAGACGGTATACTCGCCGTCAAGCTGGGCGCAGCTGACAGGGTCTTGTACTATGTAGAACTGTGAGCCGGAGGATTCCTTCATGGGGTTTGCCGCATCGCCGCGGCGGGCAGCCGCAAGGGCACCCTTCTTGTGCTTATACTCTTTTACGAACTCTGCAGGAATGGTGTATCCAGGGCCACCGGTGCCGAAGCGGGCTTTGTTGGCGAGATCCTTGGTGAGGGGATCGCCGGTCTGGATCATGAATCCGTCGATTACGCGGTGGAAGAGAATGCCGTCGTAGAAGCCTGCGAGCGCTAGCTTGGCGAAGTTGTCGCGGTGTTTCGGGGTTTTCTTGTAGAGTTTGACCTTGATGGTGCCGAGGTTGGTGACAATGTCGAACACCGGTTCCTCTGCGAGTTCTGAAATCTTCTTTACCATGACGATTGAATCCTGTTTTGCCTGTTCCGCCTTGATGGAGTCGGCCTTTGCCTGCTCGACTGCTGCCTTTTCGGCCGCTTCGGCCGCGGCTTTCTTTGCACGGTTGCCGCATCCGGCAACGAGCACGGCCGCCGATGCGAGGCAGGCGGCGATGAACAAATACTTTTTCATTTTATAAATTTTTTGATGTTGATTACGTCTGTTGGGCAAATTTAGTAAATTTGTACGATATGAATCTTAAAAGCCTTGCCAAAGATACCGCCATTTACGGGCTCAGCAGCATAGTCGGGCGTTTCCTGAACTATCTGCTCGTTCCCCTCTACACGACAAAGATTGCTGCGGAGAGCGGCGGATACGGCATCGTTACCAATCTCTATGCATATACCGCACTGCTGCTGGCGGTGCTCACCTTCGGCATGGAGACCACCCTTTTCCGCTTCTGCAACAAGGACGGCGAAGACGGCAAGATGGTTTACAGCACTGCGCTCCGCCTGGTTGGGGCCGTAGGCTTATTCTTCCTGGTCCTGGTATTCTGCCTGCTCGGGCCTATTTCCGGGGCCCTGGGATACGCCGCGCATCCGGAGTATGTCGGCTGCATGGCTGTAATTGTGGCGCTGGACGCCTTCCAGGCAATAATGTTCAGCCGTCTGCGTCAGCAGGGAAGGCCCCTGCGCTTCATGGCACTCAAGTTCGCCTACATCATCCCCAGCGTACTGCTGAACCTCTGCCTCTTCCTGGTGCTTCCCCGCTTCTTCGCGGGACATCCGGGCCTTGAGGCCCTCTGGGTACGCTTCGACTACGGGGTGGGCTTCATCTTCTTCCTGAACCTGCTCTGCACGGGCGCGGTCACCTTCCTCTTCCTGCCGGAGCTCAGGGGCATCTTCCATGGTTTCGACCGCAGGCTCGCGGGACGGATGCTCGCATACACCTGGCCCCTGCTCCTGCTCGGGCTCGTGGGCATCCTCAACCAGGTGGCGGACAAGATTCTATTCCCCTTCCTCATGCCCGGCGAAGACGGCATGGTGCAGCTTGGCATCTACGGCGCCTGCGTCAAGATTGCGATGATAATGGCCCTGCTCACGCAGGCCTTCCGATATGCCTACGAGCCGATCGTGTTCAACGGCAGCCGCAGCAAGGACAGTCCCGAGACGCTTTCGGACGGGATGAAGTATTTTGTCGTTTTCGGCATCCTGGCGTTCCTTGCGGTGATGTTCTTCATGCCGGTGCTCAAGTACTTCGTGGGCAGCGGCTACTGGGAGGGCCTCGGGGTTATCCCGATAGTGATGGCGGCAGAACTCTTCATGGGCGTTTACTTCAACCTCAGCTTCTGGTACAAGCTCAGCGACCAGACCTGGTGGGGCGCCCTTATGAGCGCGACGGGCGCCCTGGTGATGATAGCGGTGAACGTGGTGGGAGTGCCCCGCATAGGCTATATGGCCTGCGCCTGGGGCGGCTTCGCGGGATACGGCGTGGCGATGCTCATGAGCTGGTTCATCGGACAGAAGCGCTACCCCATCCCCTACGATATGCGCGGAATGCTGCACTTCCTTGTGCTCGGCATCCTGCTCTACGGCATCTCCGTATGGCTGGGCCAGCTGCTCGGGGTAGACGCTTCCACTCCGGTGCTCGCATGGCGCAGTATTTGTCTGCTTGCCTGCAACGGAGTACTTCTCTGCACATATGGATATCTTGTTTGGAAGGAAATCAAATCATAATCAAATAATGAAAGCACTGATACTTTTACTGGTGTCGTTGTTCGCACCGCTTACGGTCGTGGCGCAGCCTCAGGCCGAGGAACCTGTAATTGGGAAAATTACCCAGATTCTGCCCAGTTCGACTGCAGTATGCGTCGACGGGAACTATATGTATTCGGGACAGTATAAAGGCGTCATCAACGTTTTCGATATTACTAACCCCAAGTCGCCTGTGGAGATTGGCAGCGTGAGCTTCCCGGGTCAGGTGCGCCAGATGGTTCCCTATAACGGCAAGCTTTTCGTTTCGGCCCGTGAGACCGGCGTGTGGATTTTCGATATTTCCGAACCTGCCAAGATTTCGCTCATCAGCCGCTACGACGGCGTGGAGCTTTCGACGGGTATCGACGCGGCGGGCGACGCCATCTTCGTGGGTGAGCGTATGACCGGCGTGGAGTTCGTGGACGGACGCAACCTGCAGAAGGCCCAGCACATCCGCATAATCAAGACTCCCGAGTCGCAGTCGGTGTTCTACAGCAACGGCTATCTCTACTCCGGCGAGTGGGCTTCGGCCGAGGTTACAATCTTCGACGCACGCGACCTCAGCGATATCAAGAAGGTCAAGGTGCTCAAGCTGCAGGGCTTCGGCGACGGTATCTGGGTCAAGGGCGACCGCCTCTACGCATCTACCGGACACCATCACCGCAATCACGCCCAGAAGCTCCAGAACGGCGACGGTCATGGAGTGGAAATCTGGGATGTGAGCAATCCCGAGAACCCCAAGTTCATCTCGAGGACCGAGTTTGACATATTCTACAAGATGGGTATCGACTACTGGCTGCCGCGTCCTTCGGGCGACGGCAAGACGCTCTTCTGCGGCGACGTGTACAACGGAATGTACGTGCTGGACATCTCCAACGAGCGCAATCCCAAGATTCTCGACCGCTGGGTGCCCGGGCATGACCACGCTGTCACTTCGATGGCCATTGCCGACGGAGTGCTGTATATGTCGGTTTCCGGCGAAGGCCTCTACGCATTGGAGAGCCCCCTCGCCAAGGCCTGCCCCCGCGACCGCGGAATTCTCCCTACCGGACTTGACGCACGCTTCCAGTATCCTACTTCCGAAGAAAGCAAATTCGAGGCGTGGCTGCCCGATGTGCGCAGGGGCTCAGTCAAGTCGGCGGCTCCCTACAAGGATGCGCTCTTCGTAGGCGCAGGTGACGCCGGCCTCTATACGGTCAAGCTCGACAAGAAGGGCAAGCCTTACACCTTCGCAACCCTCGATATTCCTTTTGCCTGCGGCGTAGCGGTCAAGGGCGACCTGCTCTTCGTCGGCCAGGGCGAAGCCGGCCTGGGAGTCTATCGTATCGGCGAGGACCTCAGACTTACCCTTCTGGAGATGGTCAAAAAGGGCCTGAACCCCGGAGATCCTTCGAAGCAGTTCAGCTATTGGGTGACAATTCCCAACGACAAGTTTGTCGTGAACTGCTGCCGTACCGGCGGCTACCAGTTCCTGGCACTCAACGATACAGGCGAAAAGCCAAAGCTGACCTATCGCCGCCAGTACAGCCTCAATCTCAACTATAACCGCTACATCGCGGAGAGTGTGGCTCCCGGCGACCTGCTGGCATATTCTACCCGCAGCGGCCTGGTGTGGATAGATCTGAGCAATCCCGCCGCCGTGGATAAGCCCAAGGTGTACGGCGAGCTCAAGAACAGCCTCACCGAGGGCTGCACACTGTACAAGGACGGCAAGGTGTTGCTTTCCAGACACGAAGGCTTCGGGCAGGATAGCGACCGCTTCTTCGCCCTCGTAAATCCGGGCGAAGCCGAGATAATCGATATCAGCAATTCGAACCGTGCATTCGAGGGCATTCCCCGCTGGGACGGTGATAATACCATAGTGGTTTGCAACTTCGTAAGCATGTATGTGTCCAAGGTAAATGCCGCCAGCTTCGGCAACTGCCGGGTTGAGTTCCGCGAGAAGACCATCGGCTATCCCGAACCCGGCGTGTTCTGGAATGGCAAGTGCGTTGTCCCCTGCGGCTTCCAGGGCCTGCTCATAGAGAAGGGGGCAGATAACGGCAAGGCTGCAGGAAAGGCTTCCGGTAAAGATAAAAAGAAGAGAAAGTAGCAATGAGGAAAGCGCCGCTTTTTCTGTGCCTGCTGGCGCTGATTGCCTGCGGCAAAGAGGATAAGGAGAAAAAGCCCGCCATCCCCAAGGAGGCGATAGAGATCTCCGCCCGCACCGTAATCAGTCAGGTCTCCACTGTTCCGGCAAGGAGTCTTTGGCTCGATGGCAAGATTACCGTCATGCGGCCCTCGTGGAAGCCTGATAAGTTCATTACTTTCTGGTCTTCGGAGTCTTCTTATATGCAGACTGACTGCTCGACCCCATGGCTCGAGAACAATATCAACAAACTCCAAAGCTCCATGGCCGTCATTGGCAAGAGTATCAGCACGCAGGACGGCTTTACCGACGGAGGCCAGTGGTTCATCGGCGTTCACGAGATTGCCGACCAGAAGCTGGTAGGGTTCTTCCATGCCGAAAGCCATTGGAAGAATCAGTCCGGTGCCTACAAGTCCATCGGCGTAGCTTATTCTACCGATAAAGGCCGAACCTGGACGCCCGGCAACAAAATCCTTTCGGGCGACGAACCCAAGCCCGCTACGAGCGCCAACGACGGCCGCAGCTATGGTCTCGGTGACGGCTGTGTGGTATGGAACAGCGAGCGCAACAGTTGGATCTGCTACTATAGTGGCTATTGTCCCGATGCCTATGATTTCTGCATAACCATGGCTGAGTCAAAGGACCCAGAGGGCGCGGCAGGCACCTGGAAGAAGTGGGACGGTACCGATTTTACCGTCGAGGGTTGCAATGCTGCCACCGGCCTTGGCGGGGTAAACAAGGCCATCCGCCCGCTTCATCACATGCATGGCGGCAATCCTTCGGTCATGTACAATACCGAGCGCAACGAATGGATGATGGTTTATCACCGCTGGGATCCCCGTGTGATCGCCTTTACCACCAGCACCGACGGCATCAAGTGGAGCGACCCCATCGAACTCTTCGACAAGACCATGGAACCCGGCGGCGCCATGTATCCGAACTTCATCTCCGAAGACGGCGACCTTACCGGTGGCAACACCTTCCGCATCTACTACTCCGCCGAACAGGGCAAATACGGCGACCGAAAGCTCTGCTACAGGACGGTGACTTTGAACGAGTAGACTTCTTTGAAAAGTAGTAAGAAAACCTTATCTTTGCGAAAAAAGTAGTAAGATGATAAGGTTCGACAAGCTTACTTCGCTCCTGGAAAGATACAGGGCTCTGGGGATAGACAGACAGGTAGATTATGAGAAGTTCTACCTGTATTCGATCATTACCCATTCCACGGCTATAGAGGGCTCCACATTGACGGAACTGGAGAATCAGCTGCTTTTCGACGAGGGGATTTCATCGCAGGGTAAGACCATCATGGAGCAGATGATGAACCTGGACTTGAAACGAGCCTATGAGGAGAGCCGTGTTCTTGCAAAGTCACAGGTCCCTATAACCGCAGATATACTCAAGCACTTCGCCGGCCTTGTCATGAAGAATACCGGCTCTACCTACAATACGGCACTCGGGCAGTTTTCGTCTGCCGACGGTGACTTCCGTCTTGTGAATGTTTCGGCCGGGTTCGGTGGAAGATCGTACATGGATTACCATAAAGTTCCCGCCAAAATAGATGAGTTCTGCAAATGGCTTAATGAGGAACGGACAAAGAAAATGACCGAGAACGAACGCTACGCGTTGAGCTTCGAGGCCCACTACAGGCTGGTCACCATTCATCCATGGGTTGACGGAAACGGTCGTATGGCCCGTCTGCTTATGAACCATATCCAGTTCGAGTTTAGCCTGGTACCCTCCAAAGTGTTGAGGGAAGACAGGGGGGAGTATATTTCATCGCTTATTACCGCGAGGGATGCCGAGGATACCAGTGTTTTCCAAGAATTCATGGTCGATGAAATGGCGAAGACCTTGTCCGCCGAGATAGATGGTTATCTGATTTCAACCGGAATCAAGAAGCAAAAGAGTCGGGAGAGGATTCTCGAAGAACTCAGGGTGCACCCGGATTATTCGTCCACGCAACTGGCTCCCATTATTGGTATAACCCAGAAAGGTATCGAGAAGCAGTTGGCGATCCTAAAGTCTCAAGGCCTCCTTCGCCGCGAAGGTCCTGATCGCGGAGGGCGCTGGGTGGTGGAGGAATAGGCTGGCGGCTAATCTATCGCCATAAACTATTATTCTATAACTGCACGGACATTTCGGCCCTGATAACGGTAGGCGTGAGTGTAGGCATCCTCCATTACCGGCCCGTTGACAAAATGGTCGAAATAGAATCTGGCACAAATGGCTTTGCTCGCC
>JAFZWD010000007.1 GCA_017617495.1 Bacteroidales bacterium | reverse complement strand
GACATCGCCACGGTGCCGTTCAAGGTCATCGAGCAGATGTGCAAGCACCCCCTGACCGACCAGGGCATCGAGAAGTTCAAGAAGGATTACGAGGCGGTCTTCGGGAAATAAGCGCTTGAACACGCTCCTCGACCAGATGATGGCCCATGCCGACCCCTCGCAGGCGGCCGGCCTTTCCCGTTTTTTCAAGACCGGGCCGGGGCAGTACGGCGAGGGCGACAAGTTCCTGGGCATCAAGGTTCCCGTGACGCGCGAGGTGGTCCACGGCTGCTGGCGGGAGATGTTATCCGCCGACTGGCAGGAACGGGCCGCCCGAGGAGACACCCCCTTCCCGGACTTGGAGGAGTGCATTCGCTCGGAGTACCACGAAGTTCGTCTGGCTGCATTGCTGACGCTGGTCGAGATCTTCAAGCATGCGAAGAAAGACCCGGCACTGCGACAGCAGTGCATCGACTTTTATCTGTCCCACACCCACTACATCAACAACTGGGACCTCGTCGACCTCAGCTGCTACCCCCTGCTCGGCGAATGGCTGCTGGATAAGGACCGCGCGCTGCTGTACGACCTGGCGCGGAATGGCCGCACGCTTTGGGAGCAGCGCATCGGCATCGTGAGCACCATGACCTTCATCCGCCACGGCCAACTTGACGACACCTTCGCCATCGCCGACATCCTCCTGCACCACCCGCACGACCTCATCCACAAAGCCGTCGGCTGGCTCCTCCGCGAAGCCGGCAAGAAGGACAAGGCCGCGCTCGTGGCGTTCCTCACGCCCCGCTACCGGCAAATGCCGCGCACCGCGCTCCGCTACGCCATCGAAAAGTTCCCGGAAGCCGAGCGGCAACTTTATCTTTCAGGGAATGCGTACTGAAAAGCATCCGTTCGAGCCGTTCCTGCCGAAGGGAGCGCGCATCCTGTTCCTGGGCAGCTTCCCCCCGCAAGAGCGCCGCTGGTGTATGCCGTTCTATTATCCGAACTGGATCAACGATTTCTGGCGGATAATGGGGCTCATTCATTTTGGGAATAAGGAGCACTTTTGCGTGCCTGGCGAGAAGCGGTTTGACGAGGCTGCGATTCGGAAGTTCTGCACCGCTGCCGGACTGGCGTTTTACGACACCGCCTGCGAGGTGCGACGGCTCCGCGACAATGCCTCCGACGCCTTCCTGGAGGTGGTCACTCCCACGGATATTCCGGCGCTGCTGGCGCGGATTCCTTATTGTGACACGTTAGTCACCACTGGACAGAAGGCCACCGAGGTCATGGCTGGCACCTTCGACTGCCCCATCCCGCCCATTGGCGGCCACATAGACCTCGTCATCAATGAGACGCCCGCTCAGCTTCGCTCTGGTATGCTGCTCGCTCCCGAAAAAAGGTCGCTGCGCCGCATACCACCCGCTCAGCTACGCGCAATTCGCTTCTGGCGCATGCCCTCCACTTCCAGGGCCTACCCGCTGCCGCTGGAGAAGAAGGCAGAAGCCTACCGCAAACTCTTTAAATAACACCCATATGCTCAAAATCGGAGACCCCATGCCCCACTTCGAAGTGGTGGACCAGGACGGACAAGTGGTTAAGTCCGAGGACTTTATCGGCCGCGGCCGCAAGACCATTATTTACTTTTATCCGAAGGACAACACCTCCGGCTGCACCGCTGAGGCCTGCTCGTTCCGCGACAATTATGCCGAGTTGACCGCCGCCGGTTACAACGTGGTGGGCGTCAGCAAAGATTCCGCGGCTTCGCATTCGCGCTTCCAGGCGAAATTCGGGCTGCCGTTCCGCCTGCTCTCCGACCCCTCTACGGAAATGCTCCAAGCCTTCGGCGCCTGGGGCGAAAAGAAAATGTACGGCAAGACGGTGCTGGGGACACTGAGGCGGACGTTTATTTTTGACGAGAACGGCCTCCTCGAGCGCATCATCGAGAAAGTCGACACCAAGAACGCCGCCGGACAGATCCTGTAGCGACACGGCCGACTTTTTTCAACACCGATAAACGTTTTTAAACGGATATAAACGTTTATAAACGTTTAACCTATTGTTATCTCCACATTCCCGGCGGATCTTTGCGGAAAACAAGGAACCGTTGAATGCTTTCAGAGACATCGAAGCGCTTCTGCGCGTAATTTCCCGGGAAAAAGAGATCATCCGATTTCTGTTCACCAGCAGAAAAGCCCCTTCCCTGCACTGTGAGGAGGCCATGGAGAACTTTTTTGCCCAAGATGAACGTCGCCTCAATTTGCTGCTGGACCACGGCGTCATCCGGCTGGCTGACGGCGTTCTGGTGCTGGAAGACACCTATCTGCGTTTTTTTGAAGAGGTGCTGGAGGTGAACGAGGAGATCAACGTCCTCTCCGTCAAGCAGCACATCGGGGCGCTCACCGAGAACATCGAGCTGTGGCTCACAACGGGAACGGAAGCCCGAAGGAGCCGGTACATAGGAGAGGTGATCCGCATCCTGCGCAGCATCGCCCTGGCCACCCGGCGCAATGTCATCGACCTCAAGCGGGCCATCGACGGCACCTACAAGAACGAGCGGGACTACGCCGTCAAGCGCAAGCGCCTGGAGCAACTGGACGCCAAGCGCGCAGACATCGCCCTGTTGGTGAAAGAGTCCGAAAAGGTCATCGGAGAGAGACATCCGGGCTTCTTCGGCACCGCGATGGATGCGCACCTCAAGGAAACGGTCGCCGCTGTCAAGGACTCACTCACGGAGTCCTATCACAATCTGTTGGAGCTCGACAGGCAGATCATCCTGTACCTCCATCGGATAGAAGCCGAGCACAAGCTCTCGGAGAAGATCCGCCGCATCAAATATGTAAAAGACCAACTGGTCTGGGAACAGGCCACCGACGTGCTTTTCCTCCTGCAGACGCACCGCCCTGTCTTCCTGGAGAAGCGCCCTCGCTACAACTGCCTGCCTTCGCTCGATGCACTGACCGGCACAGCCGACGGCATTGCCGCACTGAAGGAAGCGCATGTGGCCTTGCATCATCCGGTCCGGGAGAAGAAACGCGTGCAGGAGCCGCTCGCGCTGGCTGATCTTTGCCCAGCGCCCGCCATTCGGGATGGGCTCAGTCCCTTCGAAGTCCGCAGCGCCTTCCTCGGAAGCGGCACGGACCTGATGCGTTTCATCGACAGCTACCGCTTCAGCGAGCCCATCTCCGAAGAGGCCCGCCTGACCCTCTTCTGCCGCATCGCCGCCGAGTTCGCGGATGAACTCCGCATCAGCGGCCAGTACAGGGAAACCGCCCGTTACGCATATCCCCTCATTTATCCCCGAAGCATATGATCATCAAGACCAAAGAGATTTTCGACATCCTTTCGCGCGGCGGCTTCATTTGCCAGGACAGTGTGCGCATGGAGAACAAGCGCCTCTACGATTACATCGAAGAGCATTTCGAGGAGTACAGGCAGTACTTCCAGGGCATTGGCTTCGTGCTGGAGCAAGGTAACGGCTACTTCCACTTTACGCGTGCGGAATCGCGAAACGAGCTGGCGGCCCGGCTCGCACGCCTGGGCGTATGGATCGACCGGTTGGATTTCGTAAAAACTTTCCACGGCGGTTTCAGCGCCGGCATCCGCTTCACCCCTTCCCTCTTTACAGAGGCCATTGCCTCGGACGTGGAACTCAAGGAAAAGGCCCGTCGCCTCTACGAGAACGAGCGCAGCGTCAACGCCGCCGTTCAGGCGCTGGTGCTGGATATGGAGAAGGCGGGATTCATCGAACTCGAGAACGAATTTGAACAGCGATACAAAGTCACCGCGGCCTTCCATTTTCTGGAAGACCTGGTGGAAATGCTGACCATCAGCGAGGAGGAAGCCCATGAGACAACTCAGTAAAATCATATTCATTAACAGCGCTGGCATCCGCTACGGCGAGGTGCAGCTGGACGGAAACGTTCATTTAATCGGCACCCAGGGTGTTGGCAAAAGTACGGTCCTGCGCGCCATCCTGTTTTTCTACACCGGTGACAAGAACCGCCTGGGTATCAGCCGGGAAAAGAAATCTTTCGACGATTTCTATCTTCCCGGCGCCAATTCTTACCTCATTTATGAAGTGGAAAGCGAGTTCGGAGCCTTCACGCTGCTGGTGTTCCGGCGGAATGCACACAGCGTTTTCCGTTTCATCGGCGCACCTTTCCAAAGGGAGTGGCTTATCGACGAACAGGGAGAAGTAACGGCCGATGCGTCTCTCCTGCGCCGGCGCCTCGGGGACGTCACGATGACCCGCATCGTGGACGAATACCAGGAATACCGCGACATCCTCTACGGCAACAAGCGGGTGACCGGCAAGGAGTTCTCCCGCTTCTGCATCATGGAAACGGCCCGGTATCAGAACATTCCTCGCAGTCTGCAGAACGTTTTCCTGGGCGCGAAGGTGGATGCCGATTTCATCAAGGAAATCCTCATCCGCTCGCTGGGAGACGAGGAACCGGGCATCGACCTGGTGTATTTCCGCGGTCAGCTGGCGGAGTTCGAGCGGGAGTACAATGACATCCAGTTGTGGTACAGGAAGAACCCTCAGGGAGAGGTTTCGGTGCGCCGGCAAGCCGACAAACTCATCGCGCTGTACCGCCGGCTGCGCTATCTGGACGATGAACTCGCAGGGTCACTGCTGGAATTGCGTTTTGCCCGGAGGGATGCCGCCGAGCGCATCCCCCTGCTGGAAAGGCAGGCTGAAGAGCGGGAAACCGAGATGGCCGGGCACAAAGGGAAGCTGGACGAACTGGAGATGAAGTGCAAGCAGGAGCTATCCGGTCTGGACGAGGACATCGGCATCGTGAAGCATGCACTGGAAAAGATCCAAAAGCTGGTGAAAAAGTACGAGGCCCTGCACATCGGCCAGTTGCTGGAAGAAGACGCGCAGGAGGCAGCGCTGAAAGCAAGACTCACCGGAGAGGAACAGTTGCGCAGCCGCCTGACCCGCGAATATGCCGACATCTCGGCCAAATATGCCGACAG
>JAFZWD010000006.1 GCA_017617495.1 Bacteroidales bacterium | reverse complement strand
GGATACGGATTACCTGTACTTAACGGAGATCGGAAACGGGGACAGCATGATCTCCTGCTATGTGTTCAACACGCATCCCGGCGAAGCATATTTTGATGTGCCGACCCGGGTAAATGAGTGGATGTTCTATCGGAAGAATAACGGCGATGGCATCAAAGAGCCAAGGAAAAATGCAGAATTGTATGCGTGGGCATGGAAGAGAAACGAGGACGGAAGCGTGCTCCTGCAGGAAATGGAACCGGAAACGTTCGATACGTATGAGGATTATACCGAACGTGCCTATACGGGAGCTTATTTTGCAGAAACAAACGATATCAGCGCAGCAAGATATGCGGTGAGTAAGCAGGTCGATATGACGGAACTCTATAATGAAATGCGTTGGAACGACCCCTATCCGCTTCAGATCTACCGCGTGCAGACGGATGATGAGGGAACAGTTGTTGCGATCAGGGATGTGGATGAATCTTACTACGGGATCTATGATATGGGGGCACTGGATCCTGAGTTTTCCGTGGATGACAGGAATTTTTACTACAACCATGCCTCGTTTGCCATGGAAGATTTCGCACCGACTGCAACTGCGCTCATGGGCTGTGAGCGGGTCGGCAACTGGATCATCGTGGACTGTCATGTCAATCCGCATGTCGGCTTGTATGAATTCTTTAACATCAACAACGGATTTTTCCAGTATGAGATCGGCGGCGTAAATCTGATCTGGCAGGGAGATGATCTTTCCACGGCCGTCTATTCCAGATTCGGTGAAGTTTATGATTTTTGGGGCAACATGATCGGAACGGTCGGAGATGGTGAAGTTGCAAACTTAAGTTTCAAATCGAAAGATACGATCCTGGTGGAATACTGGAAAGGCGGCGACTATACGGATACGGAACAGATGGAACTGGAATATGAGCCTGTGGATTCAGAACTGCTGCTGTATTATGATTTCCTCTTAAGCGGGCACAGACCTTCGCAGTGGAGGAACTTTATGAGTCAGGCGCCAGAAGGCGCGGTGGCATATGTGATCATCAATGCACCGGAAGAGGTAGCGGACTGGCTGCCGGCACCTTCCTCCCATGAAGGCGGTCCGGATACCATGACCGTGATCAGTCTTTGCGACGGGGAGAGCATCCATATTGACACACGCGAAGTGGACGCGTCCGGCAAAGAAGTAAACTACATGGATTACGAGGAGCAAAACAGAGCAGATGCCGTCACGTATTCCCTGACGGTACCGGAAGGAATGCCGAGGATCTTGCGCTTGATAATGGTGGAAAGCGCGAGTTTGACGATCTTGTCGAGCGAGATGGCGGTCTTGTTGAACATCTCGGGGATGATGGTCATAGGGCAGTGGGTAGCTTCGCCGATGCCCAGGGCAAGATGTCCTGCGCTGCGGCCCATTGCGCTGATGAGCAGCCAGTTGCCGGAAGTGCGGGCATCTTCGTAGACGGTGCGTGCCAGGTGTGCGCCCTCGTTCTTGGCGGAGTTGAATCCGAAGGTAGGGGTGTTGTCGGGCAGGGGCAGGTCGTTGTCGATGGTCTTGGGCACGTGGATGTTCGCGATTGCGTACTTCTTTGCCTCGAGGAACTTGGCGATGCGGTTGGCCGTGGATGCGGTGTCGTCGCCGCCGACGGTTACCAGCAGCTTGATATTGTTGTCTTTGAAAAGGGCAAGGTTGAAGTTCTCTTCGAAGTCGGCGTCAGTGGGTTTGAAGCGGCTCATCTGCAGATAGGAGCCTCCCCTGTTGAAATAGGCGTCCGCCTTGAAGAAATCGATGTCCTCGATGCGGGGATTCTTGCTGAAAAGCCCGGAATAACCTCCGTGGAGGCCGATTACGCGGTAGCCGTTTGCAAGGAAAGTCTTTGCAACCGAGAAGACGACGGTGTTCATGCCCGGAGCGGGGCCGCCGCCGCAAAGAATGATAATGGAATCTTTCATATTGCTGTTAAAATTGACGTTTCTAAAGCGACAGCGAATTTACAACAAATAAGTTGAATCTCAAATAGGAAGCGTATTGGCTTTTTACGCGAAATAGTGTATATTTGCAGATTATGTGCGTATAGGCGCACGCAGGCACAGGATGGAAAGACAACAGGCAAAAGAACGCATAGACGCCCTCAGGAGTACTCTCCGCGAGAACTCCCGCCTGTATTATGTGGAGAACGCCCCGGTTATTTCGGACTACGAGTTCGACATGCTGATGCATGAACTGGAGTCGCTGGAAGCTGAATTCCCCGAATTTGCGAGCGAAGACTCCCCCACCCGCAAGGTGGGCAGCGACCTCGACAAGGGATTTGTGCAGAAGCCTCACCGCTACCCGATGCTGTCGCTTGCCAACACATATTCGATAGAAGAAGTGGAAGAATTCGCCGCGAGGGCCGAGAAGAGCCTTCAGAGCGGATTCTCCTGGTGTTGTGAGCTCAAGTTCGACGGCACCGCCATCTGCCTGACGTATCGCAACGGCGTGCTCGCGCAGGCGCTCACCAGGGGCGACGGAGTGGTTGGGGACGATGTCACCGCGAACGCCCGCCGCATAAGCAACCTGCCCATCCGCCTTCACGGCGATTACCCCGAAGAATTCGAGATCCGGGGCGAGGTGCTGATGCCCTACGCCGCATTCGACGCGCTCAACCACGAGCGCGAACTGCAGGAAGAAGCCCCCTTCGCCAACCCCCGCAACGCTGCCTCGGGCTCTCTTAAACTGATTGACCCTGAGGAAGTTGCGCATCGCGGGCTGTACTGCACCCTGTATCACATCCCGGCGCAGAGCCTGAGCTTCACCTCGCACGACGAGGCGCTCAGGGCCGCCGCATCCTGGGGTCTCCCCGTTTCGGAGGACAGGCGCCTCTGCCACAGCATCCCAGAGATCAGGGAATACATCGACTACTGGGACACTCAGCGCAAGTTCCTCCCCTACGCCACCGACGGCATCGTAATAAAGATCAACGAGATGGAATACCAGCGCGAGCTGGGTTACACTTCCAAATCGCCCCGCTGGGCGGTAGCGTATAAATTCAAGGCGGAGCAGGCCTGCACGCCCATCCTTTCGATAGATTACCAGGTAGGCCGCACCGGCGCCGTTACGCCCGTGGCTAACCTGGAGCCAGTCCAGCTCTCCGGCACTGTGGTAAAGCGCGCTACGCTTGTGAATGCCGACCAGATGCAGATGCTGGACATCCGCGAAGGCGACTGGGTGTATGTGGAAAAGGGCGGTGAAATCATCCCCAAGATAACGGGAGTGGAGGAATCCAGACGCCAGCCCGGCGCCAAGGCCCCCGAATTCCCCGCCGTCTGCCCCGACTGCGGCACTCCGCTGGTGCGCGAGGAGGACGAAGCCAAGTGGTTCTGCCCCAACAAGGACGGCTGCCCCATGCAGATAAAGGGCGCTCTCATTCACTTCATGAGCCGCAAGGCGATGAATATCCTTGCCGGCGAGATGACGGTTGAGCAGTTCTATAACCTCGGTCTGGTTCGCACTCCCGCCGACCTCTATTCGCTCAGCGAGAATCAGCTGCTGATGCTGGAGGGCTGGAAGGAGAAATCGGTTAAGCGTTTCCTCGCGAGCCTCGCGGAATCGCGCAAAGTACCCTTCGAGAGGGTGCTGTTCGCCATAGGAATACGTTTCGTGGGAGAAACCACCGCCAGGGAGCTGGCGGCCCATTTCGGCAGCATAGACGCCCTGGCGGAGGCAAGCCGGGAGCAGCTGCTGGAAGTGCAGGACGTCGGCGACGTGATTGCGGACAGCGTGGTTGCCTGGTTTGCGAATCCGGCCCACAGGCAGGAGGTGGAACGCCTCCGGGCTGCCGGCCTTCAGCTCAGCGGCAAAGGCGCGGCAGAAGCCGTTTCCGACGCCCTGGCGGGCAAAACCATAGTGGTTTCCGGCACCTTCAGCGTGTCGCGCGACGAAATCAAGGCGCTGATTGCCGCAAACGGCGGCAAGAACAGCGGCAGCATAAGTGCAAAGACGACTTTCCTGCTGGCAGGCGACAGCCCCGGGCCGGAGAAGGTCCGCAAATGCGGGGAGCTCGGCATCAGCATAATAGACGAGAAGACTTTCAGGGAGATGATTCCGGCGGCACAGCTTACCCAACCCGCCCCCACCCCCGAAACCGCAGCGCAGGAATCCGGACAGTTAAGCCTTTTTTAGAATGAGCCACAGTTGGAAGGAAATACGCGACATCCTGTTTACGAACAAGATCTGGGAACTGGAGACCGACATGGCCTCCAAGGCCTGGGGACGCTTCATCCACTTCGTAAAGGTCATCCGCGACACCGTGGACACCTTCGCCGAGAACAGGATGGGCTTTCAGTGCGTCGCGCTCAGCTACTTCGTGACGCTGGCCTGCATACCCTTCGTGGCCCTGGTGTTCTTCGTGTCCAACGGACTCAGGATTACCGACGAGGTGACGGTGCTGCTGCAGACAATCATCCCCGACAACGCGGAACTGCTGCACATAGCCCTGGAAAAGGCGCAGAACATAATTCACGTGGCACAGTCCGGCCCGGTGGGCCTGGTGTCCGCCCTGCTCTTCATATGGGCGATTATCTGGCTGATGTTCCAGACGGAAAGGGTGTTCAACAACGTCTGGGGCATACGCAAGATTCCCCGCAACATCTTCAAGCGCTTCGGGTACTACATCTCCTTCCTCTTCCTGGGCCCCTTCATCGTAATTATCTTCGCCTACGGCATAGCGCTCTATTCCAATGCATCCCACTTTATCGGATGGGACCTCGGGCATTTCGCCTTCCTTACGAGGTTCATCGGGTGGCTGCTCTTCTACGGAATAACTGCCTTCACGCTGTCGGCGATGTACAAATTCATACCCTCCCCCAAGGTGAAGTACCGCTTCGCCCTGCAGTCCGCACTCTTCGCGGCGCTGGCGTTCGTGGGCTTCCAGTACCTCTATCTGGAAACCCAGATGTTCGTCAGCCGCCTGAACGCGGTCTACGGAGTCATAGCCGCCATCCCTCTCTTCCTTATCTGGCTGAATTTCAGCTGGCAGATAGTGATGTACGGCGCCGAACTCACATATGCCCTCCAGCACCAAAGCAATGAGCCTGAGCAAGTTTAACATAAAGGATTACAACATCATCAAGCGCGAGGCGGAATCCCTGATGGTTCTCGCCAAGGGACGCTGCCGCTCGGACGAAGAGTTCGAAGTGGTGCGCAAGGCGTTCGAGTTCGCCAACGCTGCACACCGCAACGTGCGCAGGCGCTCCGGCGAGCCCTACATCCTGCATCCCATCGCAGTGGCGAAGATTGTAATCCAGGACATCGGACTCGGCTACAAGTCGATTACGACCGCCTTGCTGCACGACGTGGTGGAAGACACCCCCTACACCGTGGAAGACATCCGCATCCTGTTCGGCGACAAGGTGGCACTGCTGGTGGACGGACTCACCAAGATCAAGACGGTGCTGGACAACGAGGACCGCAAGAAAGGCTCCCTGCAGTCGTCCGAAAGCATCCAGGCCGAGAACCTCAAGCGCATTCTGCTCACTCTCAACGACGACGTGCGTGTGGTGCTCATAAAACTCGCCGACAGGCTTCACAACTGCCGCACCATCGAGTTCATGCCCGAGCACAAGAGGGACAAGATCCTGAGCGAAACGATGTTCATCTTCATCCCTCTCGCCCACCGTCTGGGCCTCTACAGCGTCAAGTCCGAGATGGAAAACATCTGGCTGCGCTTCAAGGAGCCGGGGGCCTACAAGGAGATTTCCGAGAAGATCCGCGGCAACGTGGCGCTGAGGGATAAGGAGATAGACGATTTCATCGCGCCCATCGCAGGCGCGCTGAAGCAGGGCGACATCTCCTTCGAAATCAAGAAGAGAATCAAGACTCCATATTCCATCTGGTTCAAGATGCGCACCAAGAACGTGCCCTTCGACCAGATTTACGACCTTTATGCGGTGCGCATCATCTTCGACCCGCTCTCGAGCGACCCGGAGATAGAGCGCAGGCAGGCCTTCCTCATCTACGCAATCCTGACGGGCCTCTACAGGGCCCAGCAGAGCCGCACGCGCGACTGGATAAGCTCGCCCAAGAGCAACGGCTACGAGGCCCTGCACTGCACGCTTATGAGCCGTGCGGGCATCTGGATAGAGGTGCAGATACGCTCCAAGCGCATGGACGACATAGCCGAGAAGGGTATAGCGGCCCACTGGGCATACAAGAACGACGGCTACATCTCCGAGAATTCCAGCGAGATGGACAAGTGGCTGGCGAAGGTGCAGGAGATTCTGGATTCTTCCGACGTAAACTCGCTCGAGCTGCTGGATATAATCCACAAGGACCTGGTAACCACCGACATAGTGGTGTTTACGCCAAAGGGCGAGCAGCGCTCGATCCAGGCGGGCGCCACCGTGCTGGATTTCGCCTACCTGGTGCACAGCCATATAGGCAATTCCGCCATCGCGGCCAAGGTGAATATGAGGCTCGCCCCCCTCTCGCAGGTGCTCAAGAGCGGCGACCAGGTGGAGATAATTACGGCTGCGAACGGCCGCCCGAAGCCCGAGTGGCTCAAGTTCCTGCAGACGAGGCACGCGCGCAACGCGGTCGTGGACTACCTGCGCGGCGATTTCGACCTTTACTCCCGCGAGGGGGCAAGGCTCTTCATCGCTTACATGCGCCAGCTGGGCCTGGACGATACTCCGGAGATCCGCAAGCGCTTCATGCGCGACTGCCAGCTCAACGACTTCAACGAACTCTGCTTCCGTATAGGCATAGGCCTCATAGGCAGCGACAAGTTCGGGTATTTCGGCTCTGCGCACAAGGCCGCCCAGCCCGGCAAGGGCGATTATATAATTGCAAACTGCTGCAATCCCATCCCGGGAGACCCCGTAGTTGGATTCAAGGGCGACGATGGCACGGTGATTGTCCACAAGAAGACCTGTCCCGTGGCGGAGAGCCTCGCCAGCAAACACGGCGACCTGGTGGTGATTCCGGACCTGCAGGACTTCGGCAGCACCTTCACGGTGAAGATTTCGCTGCGCGGAATCGACCGTGTTGGCCTGCTGAACGAGATTTCGCAGTACATCTCGTTCACCATGGGAATGAATATGACTGCACTCACCCTGGGCAGCAAGGACGGGGTTTTCGAAGGCAATATCGAGCTGCAGGTACGCAGCCGCGAGAACCTCGATGCAATGCTCAAGGGTTTACAGGAAATAGACGGCATACAGGATGTCGTAAGAACTGATATCTGATGAAGAGGTTTCTGCCCATAATCCTATTCCTGCTGGCGATGTCGCCGGTATTCTTCGCTCCGTCCTGCGCCAACACCACGCAGGCGCCTACAGGAGGCCCCAAGGACACGATTCCGCCGGTCATCGTGAATATCAAGCCTCTGCCGGGAAGAACGGGATTCCCCGTTTCAAAGGGCAAGATAGTCTTCTATTTCGACGAGTACGTCACCATCAAGAACCAGACTTCCATCTACCTCTCGCCTCCGCAGGCAAAACGCCCCCAGGCAAAGATAGTGGGCAAGACGCTGGTGGTTACCTTCGAAGAGGATCTCGAGCCCGAAACCACCTACACGCTCAACCTTAACGACGCCATTGCGGACAACAACGAGGGCAACATCTTTGCCGGATTCACCTACGTGTTCTCGACCGGCCAGAAGATAGATTCGATGTTCGTGACCGGTTCCGTGCTGGACTGCAATACCCTGGACCCCGTCAAGGGCGCCACCGTAATGCTCTACAAGGACCATTCGGACTCGGCTGTGTTCCTGCACAGGCCCTACGCTGCGGCCAAGACCGACGACTGGGGCTACTTCGTGATTCCGTACATCCAGGACACTTCCTACCGCATCTACGCGGTCATGGACCAGAGCAACGACAATATCTACAATCCCGACGAGGACAAGATCGGCTTCATCGACTCTGTGATAGTTCCTAAATGGCATGCGGCAGACACGATTCCCGAACTGCTGAAATATGACATGAAGGATACCCTGGGATGCCGCGAGCGCCGCGTCGAGCACGAGATGGTGCTCTTCCAGGAGAGGCCCACCAAGCAGTTCCTGAGCAATTCCGGACGCCCGAGCGACCGCCAGGCCTTCGTGGCATTCCGCGCCCAGGACGCCTGGATAGACTCCCTCTGGGTGGCCGGTTACAACGCCAACCAGATTATCAGCCAGTTCAACCGCGAGCAGGACAGCCTCCTGCTCTGGGTTAACGACAGGCGCATCCCGCCCGACACCCTGCACGTGTTCGTGGCTTACCGCAAGACCGACAGCCTCGGCGCCATGGTGCCCGACCTCGAGCATCTGCGCCTGGCCTCCCCTACGGCCGGCAAAATTTTCGCCCGCAGTTCCCGCCGCAACCTCAAGCACGAGGATACCACCTGCGTGATGAAGTTTGCCGCCGACCCGACCACCGTGGAGCAGGTGGGCTTCCGGCTGGAGTTCTCGCTGCCCATCATCAGCCAGAAGTTCGATTCGCTGGACTTCCGCTATCTCAACCCCAAGCAGAAGGAATTCAAGGGAGAGCTCCGCATCGAGCGGGATTCCCTCGACCTGCGCTGCTACAACATTTTCCCGACAGTCAAGATGCAGGCGGGCTTTGAATACCGCATCAAGATACCTCACAGGGCCTTCCGCGACATCAACGGCCACTATTCCGACAGCACCGAGGTAAAGGTTTCGCTGCCTACGGACGAGGCCCTCAGTTCGCTCAAGGCGATGGTTTCAGGCGTGCACGAGAAGTACATCGTGGAGCTTCTGGGCGAAAAGGCGGACAAAACCCTGCGACGCTATGTCATAGAAAAGGACTGCAGCCTGTTCTTCCCCTATCTCAAGGAAGGCAAATACTGCATCCGCGTAACGCAGGACGTCAACCGCAACTCTATGGTGGATACAGGCGACCTACTGGCCCGCAGGCAGCCCGAGCTCGTGAAGTTCGTGCAGTTTGCAGGCGACAAGTTCCTCGATATACCCAAGTCCTCCGAAGTGGAGCAGAACATTAACCTTGCAGAATTGTTCAGATGAGACTGAAGTTTGCGTTCATAGCGGCGGCGCTCTTGCTGCCGGCGGTTTCCTTCGCACAGGATGCGGCGGGGACCTTCGGCGCGGGCGCACTCGAAGAGCGCAGCAGCCGTTCCAACTATGCCGAACTCATCATCGACACCACTTCCACGGTCAAGACCTACAAGGATATCAACGACTACTCGATGCTTGGCATAAACTACGGCTACACCATGTCCAGCATGATGTTCAACCCTACCGAGAAGCAGGGATGGCACGTCAGTCCGGGCTATGTGTCGCTGATGTACACCAAGTACCTGAAGATGTTCGGCTACATGCCGTATTTCGGTTATCAGATCGGCGTCGCCTACGGCCACGAGGGCTTTAAGTTCAACAGGAACAAGAAGACCGGTTCCATTACCCTGATTGACGGAGCCGAGGAAATGGACATGGAAGTGGTAGAGCTTCCGTTCATGGCGCAGATACACGCGGACGCCACGCACTTCAAGGTAATGGCTAATGCCGGCATCTACGGCGGCTACCGCCTTTCCATCCACCGCATCGGCGACCAGGTGCCTGCAAAATATGTGGACAACTGGATGCCCAGCGACAAGCGCTACGAATTCGGCCTCCAGGGCGGAGTGTCCTTCGGTCTCATCTTCAGCCCGGTGGAATTCCACTTCGGAGCCGTGGTGCGTTATTCCTGGTCCAGCATCTACGCTCCGGACTCCTCGCCGAGCCGCTACAACCAGTATTTCTACCGTTTTGCATATCCTTTCGACATCAATATAGTGGGCGGAATCCATTTCCAACTGACCAAGCGCACGGGCAAGACCACAAAGGACCTCAAGCGCCAGGCGCGCGAAATAGTCGAATCCGGATGGGATGTTACCAAGAATGAATAGCAGAGCAGTCCATATCCGCGGCGGCCTCACAATCGGCGGAGGCTCCCCCATCGTCATCCAGACAATGTGCAACACGCATACGCGTGACGTGCAGGCGACCGTCGCCCAGTGCCGGCTGCTCGCAGAACGCGGCTCGCAGCTTATCCGCATAACCGTCCCGGGGCTTGCGGACGTGGAGCCTTTCAGGCAGATTCACGACGCGCTCCGCGCCGAAGGCATCGCCACTCCCCTTGTGGCGGACATCCATTTCTCTTCGGAAACAGCCATCGCGATAGCTCCCATTGCCCAAAAGGTGCGCATCAACCCCGGCAATTTCCATAAGGACCACGACGAGGCGCGCCGCCAGTTCGCCAGGCTCATCGAAGTCTGCCGCGAGTACGGCACCGCCATCCGCGTCGGGGTGAACCACGGCTCGCTGGGGCAGTACATTACCGAGCGTTACGGCAATACCCCCGAGGCTATGGCGATTGCCGCCATGGAGTGGCTCAGAATGTGCCGTGAGAACGATTTTAATGAGGTGGTGGTATCCCTCAAGGCCAGCAATACCGTCGTGATGGTGCAGGCGTACCGCAATCTTGTCAGGATGATGGAGGCCGAGGGACTCGACTATCCCCTGCACGTCGGCGTCACCGAGGCCGGCGGAGGCGACAGCGGCCGCATCAAGTCCGCCATCGGCATCTCCACCCTGCTTGCCGAAGGCATCGGCGACACCATCCGCGTTTCGCTCACCGAACCCCCGGAGAACGAGCTTCCAGTGGCTGCCTTCCTTGCAAACTACAAGTTCAACAAGACGGTCAGGAATAGTATTGAATATCATTCTGATTCCAGAGAAGAAGTGATGCTGGCGGCGGCCTGCGACTTCGGAGGCCCGCTGTTGGATCGTAAAATCGACGATATAGAGATTTTGGGGACCTCTAAGGACTTTGCAGAGTATTTGAGGGACGAGATACTGCAGGGCGCGCGAAGGCGCTTCTACAGGCCGGAATACATCGCCTGCCCGGGATGCGGCCGCACAATGTACGACCTGCAGAAGGCTTACGCCGAAGTCCAGGCCAAAACAGCCCATCTGAAAGGGCTGGTGATAGCAGTCATGGGCTGCATAGTAAACGGCCCCGGCGAGATGGCGGACGCCGACTGGGGCTACGTGGGTGAAGGCGGCGGCAAGGTCACCATATACAAAAAGAACGAGCCCGTCGCCAGGCACGTTCCCGAGGCCGAAGCCCCCGATTTACTTCTGAAACTTATCGAAGAGTCGCTATAACCGTTTCCACGGCCGTAGTAAGATCCCCTACCTTCACTTTGACTTCTGCATCCAGCGGCAGGAACATGTCGAGCCTGGAGCCGAACTTGATGATGCCGCACTGACGGCCGGCTTCCACCTTGAGGCCGGGCTTGGAATAATTCACGATTCTGCGGGCAAATACCCCTGCAAGCTGCTTGAAGAACACCTCCTGCCCGTCGGGAGTGACTATGCAGGCCGACGCGTGTTCGTTGTCCTCGGAAGCCTTGGGCTTGAAGGCCAGCAGATGCTTGCCGGGATGGTACTTATAATAGGAAACTTCGCCGGTAACGGGCCAGAAATTGGCGTGGACGTCGAAGAAATTCATGTATACGCACACCCTCTGGCACTCGCGGTGAAGATATTCATCCTCGAAATAGCGGTCCACTATCACCACTTTGCCGTCGGCGGCGGAAGTTACGATCTTGTCGCTGCCGGCCGGGGTGCGGTGCGGCACGCGGAAAAAGGCGAGCTGCCAGATGCAGAACACCCACATCACCACCGCGATGCTCCATTTGAGCCACACCGGGTTGACCAGCTTGAATCCGGCATAGATAATCAGCGCGCTGATCAGGAATACCAGGGCAAGGGTTCCGTATGAATTGTGGTCAATGTGCATATTCTAAAAGAGGCTTAGCAGGGAAAGATATATGGCACCCATAGGCACGGCGACCAGGGTGCTGTCGAAGCGGTCCAGCATTCCTCCGTGGCCGGGGATGGCCTTGCCGGAGTCCTTAACCTTGAAGTGGCGCTTCCACAGGCTCTCGAAGAGGTCGCCGCATACGCCGCCGCAATGCACTATGGCCGCCAGCAGGAAGCAGTGAACCCAGGGCAGGTCCAGAATGCCGACCGCCTTGAGGATGCCCGCTGCAACGATGCTGAAGGCCATTCCGCCCCAGAATCCCATCCAGGACTTCTTGGGCGAGATGGAGGGCGCGAGTTTGCGGCTGTTCTCCTTCTGGCCGAAGGCGGTGCCTATGCAGTAGGCGCCTATGTCCGAGCACCATATGAGGATGAAGAAGTCCAGCAGCATATGGGCGTCGAACTGCCCGCCGCGGAACGCCACCAGGTTGGAAAGCGACAGCGGAGCGGCGATATAGAGCAGGCCGGCGAGGATGTAGGCGTAATCGTCCATCTGGTCCTTATGCTTGTCGAAAAGGGCGCAGAAGAGCACTCCGATAATCGGAAGCACCATTACGGACAGGTACTTTGAATGCATGTCCAGGGTGAACATGCAGAAGATGAGAACCACCGCGCTTACGCCGGCTATCATTGCGAAGATGCGCGCCTGACGGTGCCTGTGCTCCATGGACATTGCATAGAACTCATGCAGCATGGTAACGGTCAGGAAGACCACGAGCGCGCCGAACAGCCACTCGTTCAGCAGAAGACACGCGAGCATCACGGCGACGAAGCCGATGCCTGCGACGGTTCTGGTGGTCAGATTACTCATTCGAATCGGTCTGCGGTTTTACTTTCGGGCCAAGTATGGCCTCCACGTCTTCCGCAAAGATAACTTCTTTTTCGAGAAGAAGTGCAGCCACCTGCAAAAAACCTTCTTTATGCTCTGTAAGGAGCTTGTAAACCTTGTCGTGAATCTCCCCTATCAGTTTCTTTGCCTCGGCGTCCATAACCTCGGCGGTCTTCTCGCTGTAGGGCTTGGTGATGTCGTACCCGCGCGCACCCGTAGAATCATAGAAGGAAAGGGCGCCTACCTTGTCGCTCATGCCGTAATACTGAATCATGCCGTAGGCCATGCGGGTAAGCCTCTCGAGGTCGTTCTGCGCGCCCGTGGAAGGCTCTCCGTTGATTATTTCCTCCGCCACGCGTCCTCCGATGAGCGAGCACATCTCGTCCATCATCTGCGATTTGGAGACTATCTTGCGCTCTTCGGGCAGATACCAGGCTGCGCCCAGTGCCTGTCCCCTGGGGACCAGGGTGACCTTGAAGAGAGGATTAGCGTGCGGCAGAAGCCAGCTCGTGACAGCGTGCCCGGCCTCGTGGTGGGCGATGGTGCGCTTCTCCTCCGGAGTGATGATGGAGCTCTTGCGCTCGAGCCCGCCGATAATGCGGTCGACCGCGTCCAGGAAGTCCTGGCGGTCGATTTCGGGCTTGTTCCTGCGGGCCGCGGTAAGGGCCGCTTCGTTGCAGACGTTGGCTATGTCGGCCCCCGAGAATCCGGGAGTATGCTTCGCCATGAACTCCACGTCGAAGTCGCTGCTTATCTTGAGGCCGCGCATATGCACCTTGAAGATTTCCTCACGCTCCTTGAGTTCGGGAAGCTCGACGTGAATCTGGCGGTCGAAGCGTCCTGCGCGCATGAGGGCCTTGTCCAGGATGTCGGCGCGGTTTGTTGCGGCGAGCACAATGACGCCGGAATTGGTGCCGAAGCCGTCCATCTCGGTGAGGAGCTGGTTAAGGGTATTCTCACGCTCGTCGTTGGAGCTCCAGCCCACGTTCTTGCCCCTGGCACGTCCCACTGCATCTATTTCGTCGATGAACACTATGCAGGGGGCCTTCTCCTTGGCCTGGGCGAAGAGGTCGCGCACGCGGCTTGCACCTACGCCTACGAACATCTCCACGAAATCGGACCCGCTGATGCTGAAGAAAGGCACGTTGGCCTCCCCCGCCACAGCCTTGGCGAGAAGTGTCTTTCCGGTGCCCGGAGGGCCTACCAGCAGCGCTCCCTTGGGGATTTTGCCGCCCAGGGAAGTATACTTCTTGGGATTCTTGAGGAAGTCCACTATCTCCATAACCTCCTCCTTGGCTCCGTACAGGCCGGCAACATCCTTGAACGTGACGTTTACCTTATCCTTGTCCGCCAGTTTGCCGGTGGATTTGCCCACGCTGAACATTCCGCCGGGGCCGCCTCCGGCACCGCCAGCTTTGGACATCCCGCGGAACATCCACACGTACATGAGTATAAGGAGGAGCGGCCAGATGAGCCAGTCGATCATTTCCAGCCAGCCCCTGGAGCCCTGCTCTATCTTGACTTTCACGCGGGATTCCTCCGGGAGCGAGGCGTTGAGTTCGTCGAAAACCTTTTCGGGGTCGAAGTTATGCGATACCAGGAATGTAAAATGAGGCGATTTCACGGGCAGCTGCCCTGCGGGGAACAGGTCGGCGTATTTGCCGAGCGCCTCGGGCTTCATGCTCACTTTGCCCTCGTCGTCGTTGCGCACATAACGGATTTCCTTGACGTCGCCGCTGAGAATCATCTGGCGTACGTCCGGCCATTCCACCTTTGCGGGGGCCGCTCCCCTGTTGCTGAATATCATCCAGCCGATACCCAGTACAAGGAGCAGATAAAACCAGGAAAAATTGATGCGTATGACGCGGGGCTTCTTCTCTTTATTTGCCATTGTTGCTTCTTTGCAGTAAATTTGTAATCACAAATATATAAACAAAAATGAAACCACGCCACAGGCATATGCAGATATACTGGCACGAAGTGCTCGATTCCACCAACAGCGAGGTCAGAAGGCATCTGGAAACGCTTGACAATTTGTCAGTTACGGCAGCCCTGGAACAGACTGCGGGGCGTGGCAGGGGCGGACACAGATGGGCTTCCGCTCCCGGCGAGAACCTGATGTTCAGCGTGCTGCTGCGCTTCGGCACGGCGGAACTCGCTCCCCTGGCGGTAAAAGACGCCCTGCTGATTACCCAGGCCGTGACCGTGGCACTGGTGCGGTTCTTCGAATCCGAAGGCGTGAGCCCGCGCATCAAATGGCCCAACGACATCTGGATCGGCGACAGGAAAATCTGCGGAATCCTCATCGAGAACACTGTGGATGCCGGCAACGTGACCGCCAGCATTGTGGGAATAGGCATTAATCTCAACCAGACGGACTTCGATCCGGCGCTGCCCAATCCTACCTCCCTTTCGCTGCTTACGGGCCGCAGATTCAATTTAAAGGCCGCTCTGGAGAATTTCTGCTCGTTCCTTGGGCAGACTCTTGGCGATATGAACGGCATAGCCGGGCGCAATGAACTTGCGTCGCGCTTTGCCGAAAAGATGTTTTATCTGGAAAAGGACCGCGAGGAGGCCATGGAGGCCGCTATCGCGCGTTACGAATCGCTTCAATAGCCGCAGCGGGGTCTTCCGCCTTGAATACTGCGCTTCCCGCCACGAGTATGCTTGCACCGGCTTCGCGCAGGGCTCCCGCGTTGGATGCGCTCACACCCCCGTCAACTTCAATAGGCGCGCTGTCACCCCTGGCGTCGATTTCGGCCTTCAGGGCCGCCACCTTGTCGAGGGATTCATAGATGAACTTCTGCCCTCCGAAGCCCGCGAAAACGGACATGATCAGGAAGAAATCCGCCTTGCCGATGAACGGATAGAGCTTCTCGACAGGGATGTCGGGGTTGACTACCAGGCCGGCCTTCATGCCAAGCGCCCTGATGGCTTTGAGGTTACTTGCTGCTTTTCGCGCGCCTACCGCCTCCAGATGGAAACTGCACATCTGCACGCCGAGTTTGGCGCAGCGCTCGAACCATTTGTGCGGGTTCACCACCATCAGATGGGCGTCCATGGGGATTCTGGCGATTTTGGCAACCGCCTCGATTACCGGGAAGCCGAAGGAGATATTGGGCACGAAAGTGCCGTCCATCACGTCCAGATGGATGATGTCCGCCGCCTTGTTGAGCATGCGGATGTCCCTGCCGAGGTTTGCAAAATCGGACGACAGGATCGAGGGAGCTACCTGTAATTGCATACTACGTCGTCCAGGAGTTCAACGAAACGGTCCATCGAGGCAAGCTCGAGCTTTTCGCCCGGAGTATGCACTCCGCGAAGGGTGGGACCGAAGGAAATCATATCCAGATCGGGGAACTTTTCGAGGAAAAGGCCGCATTCCAGGCCGGCGTGGATGGCCAGCACCAGCGGTTCTTCGTTGAAAAGCTTCTTATAGGAGTCCACGCAGACCTTGAGCAGGTGCGATTTGACATTGGGATTCCAGCCGGGATACTTGCCGTAATTGTCAATCTTCGCGCCGGCATCCGCAAAGTTGGCGCTCACCTTCGCCACAGCCTCGTCAAGTTCCGCAACCACGCTGCTGCGCTGGCTGGTATTGACGCGAAGCACGCCTGGTTTCTCCATCACGACCGCAGCGAGGTTGGTGGAAGTCTGCACCAGGCCCTTGATGTCCGGACTCATGCGCAGGACGCCGTGAGGGCAGGATGCGAGGGCTGCAATGATGGCTTTTGCAGAATGCACGTCCATTGCGGAAGCTGCCGGGGCAATCTCGCGGCTCTCGAAAACCAGCGCAGGATCGTCCTTGGCATATTCCAGCTTGACTTCCCTGCCGTAGCTTTCGAACAACTTAGCAACGGATGCGTCAGCGCAGGCTATAACGGCCTTGCACTCGCGGGCGATGGTATTGTGCTTGCCGCCGCCTTCGAAGCTCACCAGCCTGAAAGGCACGCCGCAACCGGCGAGGAAGCGTGCGAGGATATGCACGGTGTTTGCCCTGTGCTTGTTGATGTCGTCGCCGCTGTGGCCGCCGGCGCCTCCCGAGATGGAAAGCTCCAGGCAGAGTCCTGCATCGGCAAGAGGCTCCTCGGTATAGCTGAAGCGGGCGTCGGTGTGCTCACCGCCGGCGCAGCCTATGAACAGCTGGCCTTCGTCCTCGGAATCGAGGTTGATCAGCACTTTGGCGTCGAAGAAGCCGGGCTTGAGGGCGAATGCCCCGTCCATGCCGGTTTCTTCCGAAATGGTGAAGAGGCACTCCAGCCTGCCCGTGGGGGCGTCGCTTTCGAGCAGCGCGAGGCAGGCGGCTATCCCTATGCCGTCGTCGGCTCCCAGGGTAGTCTGCTTCGCAATCATCCAACCGTCCTCGATCTCATACTTTATGGGATCTCTGCGGAAGTCGTGCTGAACGCCCGCAAGCTTCTCGCAGACCATATCCTGATGCGCCTGGAGGGCGATTGCGGGGATATGCTCCTTGCCTTTGGCAGCTTCGCGGATTATGCACACGTTGCCGGTTTCGTCTTTGCGGCATTCGAGTTTATGCTCTGCCGCCCAGTCGCAGAGAAACTGCGTCATAGGCTCTTCGTGGCCGGATTCCCTGGGAATGGCCGTAATGAGCTTGAAGATGTCGAGAACTTGTTTGGAAGTCATATTTTATCGTTCGGATGGTACGAGTATAGTCTTCAGATCCGTCACGTATTTCTTGAATACGCGGTCGGTAGACATTAGATCCGATACCGTACTGCAGGCGTGAAGAACCGTGGCGTGGTCCTTCCCTCCGATTTCCGAACCGATAGTCGCAAGCGAGCAGTTGGGAATGAGGGTCCTGCTCAGGTACATTGCTATTTGACGCGCCTGCACTATCTGACGCTTGCGCGAGCTGGACAGCAGGGTGTCTTTTGTAAGATTGAAATAGTCGCAGACAGCCTTCTGCACCTTGTCGAGTGTAACCGTGGCGACCTCTTCGCCCACCAGGTTTCCGATCACCCTCTCCGCCAGCTCCACGGTGCATTCGCAGCGGGCGATGGTAGAATGGGCGATAAGGGAGATGAGGGAGCCCTCAAGCTCGCGGAAATTGGTCTTGATGCGGGATGCGAGGTACTCCAGCACTTCGTCCGCTATGATGACGCCTTCGCGCTGGCAGCGGGAACGGAGCATCGCAAGCCTCGTCTCGTAGTCGGGACGCGTCAGTTCGACGGAAAGGCCCCATTTGAAACGGGAAAGGAGCCTGTTCTCGAACTGCTGGAGCTCGACCGGAGCCCTGTCGGACGTGAGGATGAGCTGCTTGCGGTTCTGGTGCAGATAGTTGAAGATATTGAAGAATGCATTCTGGTTGCCCTGGCCGATGAGATCCTGGATGTCGTCCACGATAAGGACGTCCATTCTCTGGTAGAATGCCAGGAAGTCGTGAAGGCGGTTTTCCACGTTGACGGCACGTACGAACTGGTTCTTGAATTCGTTGCCGGAAACGTAAAGCACCACCAGGTCGGGATGATTCTTCATTATTTCCAGTCCGATGGCCTGCGCGACGTGAGTCTTGCCCAGACCGGGACCTCCGAATATGAACAGAGGATTGAAGGGGGTGTTGCCCGGGGCGTCTGCGATATTCCGGCCCGCCGAGCGTGCAAGGCGGTTGCAGTCGCCCTCCACCAGGGTGGCGAAGCTGAACGAAGGATTCAGCCTGGGATCCACCTTGAGTTTGGTAAGGCCGGGATATACGAGCGCGCCGGGATTTCCGCCCGGAGAATACGAATCCACCGAGATGCTGCGGTTGAGAGGAGGATTCCCCTGCCCCGCCGGCACCGTCATGGCGCTTTGGTTCTGCACGGGCTTAAAGGTATACTTAAGTTGTGCGCCCGCGCCTATAACGCGCTTGAGAGTCTTTTTGAGGACATCCAGGTAGGCGGATTCAAGATATTCTGCGAAAAACTCCGAGGGTACTTCGACGGTAAGGACCGAGTCCAGCATTTCCACAGGCCTGATTCGCGAAAACCAGATCTGGAACTGCTGTGGCTCGACGAGTTCCTTCAGAATACTGAGGCACTCGTTCCAAACATCGATATGTTTACCGTTGTTGTCCATGGGAGTATTTTCGATGTGCAAAAGTGGTTAAAAAAAACACGAAAAATTTTTTAATTACTATTGTTTAAATGAATTTTTAGATGTAAATATGGGAACAAAAAAAATTTAACTGTCAGGTAAAAAGACTGACAGTCAGTGAGTTGTGATTTAAAGAAAAATTTAACCCCCTTTCCTAGCGCAGTCTGGACACTGTTCCGTCTTTAACCACGACCATAAAAGCGTCCTTGTATTCGTTGGGATATTTGCTTCGGATTTCGTCGAATTTCGCCTTTGCTTCTTCGCGCGATTCGCTCACTCCGGCGATGTATTTGTTAAGCGATCCGAGTTTAATCACCATCGGGTTCAGGCCGTGGAAGAAACGGTCGGAAGGATCCAGCTCCCTGCTGCTGGCGGAAATCTGCGTGCCGTAGAGCACTTTGCCGGTTTCGGGAGCCTTTACAGGTGTCTGCGGGGCAGGTGCCGGAGCCGGTTTGGCGGCGGGAGTTTCAGCCGCCGGGGCCGGAGCAGGCTCGACGATCTGCGGCTTGGGGTCTTCCGGCTTCTCCGGCATCTTGATATCTACGCTGCTGTCGTAGAGGTCCTTGTAATCCTTGAAGGCATCGAAGAGGCGCTTGGCTATTATCTGCCTCTGCTCGGGGGTGCGCAGCGTGGCAAGGTCCACGGAGTTGGAAATAAAGCCGATTTCCACGAGCACTGCCGGCATGGCGGTCTTCCAGAGCACGTAGAAGGGATTCTGCCATATTCCCCTGTCGGCCTTGATGGGGCCGCCCTTGAGTTTTTCGGATATTATCGACGCCAGCAGCAGGCTCTGCTCCAGATGGGCGTTCTGCATCAGCTGCATGAAGATATAGGACTCCTCGTCGTTGGGGTTGAAGCCCTGGTACTTGGCGTTATAGTCTTCCTCGAGCAGGATTACGGAGTTTTCGCGCTTGCACACGTCCATATTATACGCGAAAAGGTCGCGGTCCTTGATGCTGGACTGTCCCAGGATATGCACCGAATAGCCGTTGGGCGTGGTGCTGGTCGCGGAATTGATATGGATGGAAATGAAAATGTTGGCTCCGGCCTTGTTAGCCTTTACCGCACGGTCGTTCAGGGCTACGAATTCGTCCGTGCCGCGGGTGAGCACGACCTTTACCTCGGGGTACGCGTTCTGGATGTATGTCGCAAACTTCTTGCTGATGTCCAGCGTGAGGTTTTTCTCGTATGTTTTTTTGTCTTTGCTCACTGCGCCTGCATCTTTTCCGCCATGACCGGCATCTATTACTACGGTAGTGAGTTTAAGGTCGCCTGCATTGGCACAGTATATGCCAATAAACAGCGACAGAATTATGCAGATTGCGCGTTTCAAAAATTAGTTGTAAATTTGTATTTTGCAAATTTAGAAAAAAATTGCATTTGGGAAAAATAAAATATCTAATTGTCGCTTTGCTCATCCTGACAGTGGCGTTTCCGGACGCCATGGCTCAGCGTTCCCGGCGTCGCGGCAATACTGTATTCGCTTCCCAAACCGCTAAGAAGAAGGTCGTAGAGCCAGATTCCATAGCACTTGCAAAGCGCGATTCAACAATGAGGGCGGACTCCCTGCACAGGGCGGATTCCGCCTCTCTCATGAAGATGAGTTCCCTCCGTGCGCCCGCTTTTTCTGTCGCGCGCGACTCCATCGTCGAGCATTTCGAAGACGGTCACCGCCTCATCTACTACTACGGCGACGTCAAGGTGAATTACCAGAACATGGAGCTCACCGCCGAGCGGATGGAGTACGACATGAATACCGGCACCGTGTATGCCTACGGCGTCTACGACTCCCTCGCAGGTGAATGGAAGGGGCGGCCGGTGATGCGCGAGGGCGCCAAGGAGTACAAGATGGAGGAGCTGCGGTATAACTTCAATACCCGCAAGGCCCGCATCCACAACATGGTCACCCACGAGGACGACGGCATCCTGCACGGCCGCAACATCAAGATGATGCCGGACAAGTCCATCAACATCACCAAGGGAAAATATACCGTCTGCGACGCCGAGCATCCCCACTACTACCTGCAACTCTCTGCAGCAAAGGTGATTACGGATCCATCGCAGAAGATAGTCTTCGGCCCGGCCCATATCGTTATAGAAGATGTCCACCTGCCATTCGTGGGTATTCCCTTCGGCTTCGTGCCGAAAAGGCCGAAGCGTGCGACTGGCCTCCTGATACCTACCTTCGGCGAGGAAACCGCCCGCGGATTCTATCTGAAGGACGGCGGCATGTACTTCGTGTTCGGCGACTATCTCGACCTCTCGGTTACCGGCGACATGTTTACCCTGGGTTCCTGGGCTGTGGACGTAAACTCCCGATACAGAGTCAATTACAAGTTCAGCGGCAACTTCTCCCTGAACTATTCCGACGACAAGACAGGCGAAAAAGGCAGCGCGGACTTCAACGAGAGCACCAACTTCGGTATACGCTGGTCGCACTCGCAGGACGCCAAATGCCATCCCGGGACGAGCTTCACCGCTTCGGTTAACTTCTCCAGCCCTAACAACAGCAAGTACAACTCCCGTTCGGTCACCCAGGCACTCCAGAACCAGGCGTCTTCGTCGATTTCCTGGTCCAGGAGCTTCGGCGGCAAGGCGAATCTCTCCATAAACGCCCTGCATTCGCAGAACTCCCGCGACAGCAGCTACGCATTCACGCTGCCTAACCTGACCTTCTCGGTGGCAACCTTCTACCCCTTCAAGCGCAAGCACAGGGTGGGCAAGGAGCGCATCTACGAGAAGTTCTCGCTCGGATACAACACCACCCTGCAGAACAAGATCAACTTCAAGGCGAAGGAATTCGGCCAGCCCGGCTTCTACGACAAGTTCCAGAACGGCATGTCGCATAACTTCAGCATCGGCCTGCCGAGTTTCAGCCTCTTCAAGTATTTCAACTTCTCCCCTTCCATAAGCTACGGGCAGAACTGGTTCTTCCGGGCCTCGGAATACTATTACGATGCCGACCAGGGCAAGGTGGTTTCCAAGCTTGGCAGCCAGTTCGAGACCTTCGGCATAACCCAGAACTATTCGGGCTCCATCGCCATGAGCACCCGGCTTTACGGTATGTTCAACTTTGGCAAGTATCACCGCATTCAGGCCATCAGGCACGTGGTTTCGCCCTCGGTTTCGCTGTCCCTCAGCCCGGAGAAGGGTACATACGCCAACGGTTACCGCGACCTTGTCTACATCGACAACAACGGCGTCCAGCAGACCTACAAGTACAATATTTACAGCGGGCAGCTCAACTCCCCTCCCGGAATGGGCCGCTCCGCCACGGCTTCCTTCTCGCTGGGCAACAATCTCGAAGCCAAGGTGCGTGATTTTGCGGACACAACCGGCAACGCCTCCAAGAAGATCAAGCTTATCGACCAGCTGAGTCTGCGATCGGGCTATAATTTCCTGGCCGACTCGCTGAATATGAGTACCATAAGCATGTCGATGTCCACCTCGATCTTCGGCAAGCTGTCGCTCAGCGGAAGCGCAAATTTCGACCCTTACGCCATAGACGACAGGGGCCGCAAGTACAACAGATACACCGTGGAGCTCGGGCAAGGGCTGGCGCGTTTCACAAATGCCTCGGCATCGATGTCCTATTCCATCTCCGGCAAGGGTACGATGAAGGGCGAGGACGGCCAGGGCGGCGGCGAAAGCCCTGCAAGCTATTACCAGCGCATCTATACCCACCCGGTGACGGGCGAATATATCCCGGGAGGATGGGTGTACTATACCAATCCCAACGTGCCCTGGTCGCTCAACTTCAGCTACAGCTTCAGCTATTCGCGCAGCTACCGCTACGACAGCAAGGCCGCAAGGCTCAATACGCTCAACACGATCACGCGCACCCTCGGCGTCAACGGAAACATCAAACTCACTCCCAAGATGGCGCTTAACGCAAGTTCGGGCTTCGACTTCGTGGCAAAACAGCTGTCCACCACGCAGCTCAGTGCCACTTACGACATGCACTGCTTCAACATCGCCGTTTCGTGGGTGCCTATGGGTACCTGGAAATCGTACAGTTTCCGCATCCAGGCCAATGCTGCGGCACTTGCGGACATCCTCCGCTTCAAGAAGAGCAGCAGCTACTGGGACAATTAAGTTTCTTCCGGTTTTTCCTTGCCGAATCGGAAACTTTTCCTATCTTTGCACTGCCCGACGCTCCGTCAGGCAATTTCCGTTCGGAATATCATACATAATTCTTTAGAATATGCCCCATACTTTATTCGAGCTAAACAAACTCAACAGAGAGCAGCTCGAGAAAATCGCAAAAGATTTTGACATCAAGAAAGTGAAGAATCTTGAGGACGCGGACCTTGCGTTCGCAATCCTCGACGCACAGGCCGCAAAGGCTGCGCAGGCCCCTCTCCCCGAGAAGCCCAAGGCAAAGCGCGGACGTCCCGCCAAGAAGGATGCCGCTCCCAAGCAGGAGAAACCTGCGGAGAAGCCTGCAGAGCCGGTAAAGCCCGCTGCAAAGGCTGAACCCGTCGCACCTGCGGCTCCCGCCGAGGCACCCGCCCCTGCGCCCAAGAAGCGCGGCCGTAAGCCCAAGAACAAGGCCGAGGAGGTAAAGGACCTTGCCAAGGAGAGCCTCGACGCAGCGCGCGAAGAGTATCTGAAGCCCCAGCCCCAGCAGCCCAAAAAGGCCAAGGAACAACCCCAGCCCCAGCCGCAGCAGCCTGCCAAACCCAAGGTGCCCGAATTCGAGGGCTCCGTGGAGGCTACAGGCGTGCTGGAGATAATGCCCGACGGCTTCGGTTTCCTGCGTTCTTCCGACTACAACTACCTGAACTCCCCCGACGATATCTACGTCTCGCAGCAGCAGATCAAGCAGAATGCGCTCAAGAGCGGCGATACCGTAACGGGCGAAATCCGTCCTCCGCGCGAAGGCGACAAGTATTTCCCGCTGGTCAAGATCAAGATGGTCAACGGCCGCAAGCCGGAATTCATCCGCGACCGCGTTCCCTTCGACTTCCTGACTCCCCTCTTCCCGGAGGAGAAGTTCAACCTGCTCGGACACGGGCACGAAAAAGACCCTTCCTGCCGTATCGTGGATATGTTCGCCCCTATCGGTAAAGGCCAGCGCATGCTGATAGTCGCACAGCCCAAGACCGGTAAGACCATGCTGCTCAAGAGCATCGCCAACGCCATCGCGGACAACCACCCCGAGGTTTACGAAATAGTGCTGCTCATCGACGAGCGTCCAGAAGAAGTTACCGACATGCAGCGCAGCGTAAAGGCCGAGGTGGTGGCTTCCACCTTCGACGAACCCGCCGAGCGTCACGTAAAAGTGGCCAATATGGTGCTTGAGAAAGCCCGCAGGCTCGTAGAGTGCGGCCACGACGTAGTTATACTCCTGGACTCCATTACCCGTCTCGGACGCGCCTACAACACCGTACAGCCGGCATCGGGCAAGGTGCTCACCGGCGGTATCGACGCGAATGCCCTGCAGAAGCCCAAGCGCTTCTTCGGAGCGGCCCGCAACATCGAAGGCGGCGGTTCGCTTACCATCCTGGCAACTGCCCTCACCGAAACCGGTTCCAAGCAGGACGATATCGTTTACGAGGAATTCAAGGGCACGGGCAATTCCGAAATCCAGCTCGACCGCAACCTCGCCAACAGGCGTATCTTCCCTGCAGTCAACATCCTGCTTTCCGGCACCCGCCGCGACGACCTCCTGCTAAGCAAGAGTGCCGCCCAGCGCATCTGGATACTGCGCAAGCTTCTTGCGGACATGAACCCTCTGGAGGCGATGAACTTCATGCTCCAGCTCATGGACGAGTACAAGACCAACGTCGACCTGCTCGACAACATGAACAAGGTCAGCCCACGAGAGGCTAAATACTACGATACCTACTAACAGAAAAGGCTGCCACGATGATGTGACCCCCAAAAGTTGGACGGTTTAACATTATTACGAGGCCTTAGATTGGAACAGAGCTCGGTATTGCACCGGGCTCTTTCCTTTTAGCCTCAGTTTGATTCTATCGTTGTTGT
>JAFZWD010000005.1 GCA_017617495.1 Bacteroidales bacterium | reverse complement strand
GCCAGCCCGTGCATTACAGCCCGTACAACGGCAAGGTGGAGCCGGGCTACCTCTACACCGACACCGGATTCTGGGATACTTTCCGCGCACTTTTCCCGCTGCTGAACCTCGTGTACCCCGACGTGAATGCCGAAATCCAGGCGGGCCTCGCGAACATAGCCCGCGAGAACGACTTCCTGCCCGAATGGGCCTCTCCCGGTCACAGGGACTGCATGATCGGTAACAATTCGGCGGCCGTGGTGGCCGACGCTGCAGTGCAGGGCATCACTTCCCGCGAGGATCTCGAGGTTCTTTACAGGGCGCTCGTGCACGCGACGGAGAATATGCACCCGGCAGTTTCCGCTTCCGGACGCAAGGGACACGAGTATTACAATTCTCTCGGCTACATTCCGTACGATGCGGGCATCAAGGAAAATGTCGCGCGCACGCTGGAGTATGCTTACGACGACTGGTGCATCGCGCAGATCGCCCGCCTGCTGGAGCGCCCTCAGGAAGAAGTGGACCTGTATCTTTCGCGCTCGCGCAACTGGCGCAACGTCTTCGATTCCGAATCGCGCCTGATGCGCGGGAGGAATGCCGACGGCAGCTTCCAGGAGCCTTTCAGCCCCTACAAGTGGGGCGATGCCTACACGGAGGGCAACGCCTGGCACTACACCTGGAGCGTATTCCACGACGTGCCGGGACTCATAGCGCAAATGGGAGGCGAAAACGAGTTCGTGCAGATGCTGGACTCCGTCTTCAAGGTGCCGCCCATCTACGACGACAGCTACTACGGCTACCGCATTCACGAGATAACCGAGATGCAGACTGCGGACATGGGCAACTACGCCCACGGCAACCAGCCCTCGCAGCATATGCTCTATCTGTACGGATGGACGTCGCAGCTTGCGAAAGGGCAGCAGCACATCCGCGAAGTTATGGACCGCCTCTACAGCGCCGCTCCCGACGGCTACTGCGGCGACGAGGACAACGGCCAGACATCTGCCTGGTACATCTTCTCCGCCCTTGGCTTCTACCCCGTCTGCCCCGCAAGCGGGCAGTATATCATCGGCACGCCCCTCTTCCCGGAGGCTCAGGTCACCCTCCCCGGGGGTAAAACCCTGAAAATCTCGTCTTCCGGCCCCGGCCCGGTTTACAGTACCGTCAAACTTAACGGCAGGACCGTCAGGGACAATACCCTCGACATTTCTGCCGTCAAACAGGGCGGCACCCTGCGTTTTCGGTAAACGCTTTCCGTGCACGGGCACGGAATTATTAAAAATAATTCTTATATTTGCTGCGGTATATATACGGACCGCAGATTAATGAACTATAAGACAATCCTTTTAACGGCATTCGCAGCGCTCGCCATTTCCTGCTCAGAAGGTGCTGACAGCGCGCTTTACCGCGACCTTCCGTTCGAAATGCAGCAGGTGCAGCTGCCGGATATCCCGCGCAGAAGCGTGAGCGTGGCGGAGTTCGGGGCGATGGCCTTTGGCCAGGCGGACGAAGCGGACATAGCCCGCATAAACACCGAAGCATTCGCCAGGGCGATAGAGCATCTGGCAGGCAAGGGCGGCGGGCGGTTAACTGTGCCCGCCGGAATCTGGCGCACTGGCCCCATCGGCCTCAAGGACCGCACTGAGCTGCATCTGGAGCGTGGCGCAGTGCTGGTTTTCGACCCGGATCAGGACCTCTACCCTATAATCGACACCAACTTCGAGGGGCTTGACGTGCGTCGCTGCCTCTCCCCCATCCACGCCGAAGGCGCACACGATGTAGCGATTACCGGCGAGGGCATTATCGACGGCAGCGGCGAGTTCTGGCGCGAGGTCAAGAAGGAGAAGGTCGGCAGTAAGATGTGGAAGTCCATCCTGGGGCGGGGCGGAGTGCTTTCGGAGGACGAAAAAGTGTGGTACCCCGACGAGGGCTACCGCAAGGCGCGCCTCACCGCAGGCAGCCTCAACTTCCCCGACCCGTCGCTGGACGAGCAGGAAATCAAGACCTTTCTGCGGCCGGTGCTGGTGTCGCTTCGCGAATGCGAACGCGTGCTGCTGGAGGGCTGCACCTTCCAGAACAGTCCCTGCTGGAACATACATCCGCTGTGGTGTAAAAACCTGACGGTCAAGAATATAACGGTCCGCAACCCCGAATGGTCGGCTAACGGCGACGGCATCGACATCGACGCCTGCGAGGGCGTGGTGGTAGTCGGCTCAAGCTTCGACGTGGGCGACGACGCCATCTGCATAAAATCCGGCAAGGACGCCGACGGACGCCGCCACGCGCGCAAATGCCGCAACCTCATCATCAGCGACTGCACGGTCTACCACGGCCACGGAGGCTTTGTGGTGGGCAGCGAAATGTCCGGCGGAGTGGAGAACATAGTGGTGCGCGACTGCCGCTTCCTCGGCACGGACGTGGGGCTCCGGTTCAAGAGCACCCGCGGCCGCGGCGGTCTGGTAAAGGACATCTGGTGCGAGCGCATCCTCATGAAGGACATAGTCTCCTACGGAGTCATCTTCAACCTCTATTATGCCGGCGTAGCGGCCTCCGAGCTGAATAAGGACGGCGTGCAGGAGGACCTTCCCCCGGTGGACGAAACCACTCCCGAGATGCGCGACATCCACTTTGACGGCATCGTCTGCGACGGCGCTAAGCAGGCCATCTACATCAACGGCCTGCCGGAACTGCCGCTGCGGGGCATCAACTTCCGCAACAGCGCCTTCAGCGCGAAAAAGGGCTGCGAAGTGCATAATGCCGAGGGCGTGACCTTCGATGAAGTGACAATTAACGGAGAGCGCATATGAGAAAGTACGCCGCGATAATCATGGCCTGCCTGCTGTGCGCCTGCGCCCCCAAATACCGCGGGGCGGAAGGCTTCGAAATTGTTGTGGCGGCCGACGGCTCAGGCGATTTCCGTACGGTGCAGGAGGCGATAGATGCCGCTCCTGACTACAGCCACGCGGGGTTCACCAACATTCTTGTGCGCGCCGGCATTTATAAAGAGGTGGTGTCCATCCCCTGCAACAAACGCCGCCTCCGCATCGCCGGCGAGGGAGCGGAAAATACTGTTATCAGCTTCGACAAGTTCGCCAGGCAGATCTGGCCGGGACGCGATTTCGAGGTGGGCACCTCCGGCAGCGCCACAGTGTTCATAGGCGCTGACGACATCATTCTGGAAGACCTCACGGTGGAGAATTGCGCCGGCGCAGGCAAGGGAATCGACCAGGCCGTGGCTCTGCTCACGAACGGCGACCGCATCCTCTGCCGCCGCTGCCGCTTTGTCGGCAACCAGGACACCGTCTACACCTACGGCACCTGGGCCGATGACGGCGGAATCTGCCGTAACTGCTTTATAGACTGCTACATAGAAGGCACGACCGACTTCATTTTCGGGCCTTCCGTCGCCTGGTTCGAGGGCTGCACCATCCACAGCAAAAAGAACAGCTACGTAACCGCGGCATCCACCCTCAAGGGGCAGGACTTCGGCTATGTCTTCCACAAATGCCGGCTCACCGCCGCCGAAGGCATCGACAAATGCTGGCTCGGCAGGCCCTGGGGCGCTTACGCAAAGACGGTGTTCCTGGAGTGCGAACTGGGCGCCCACATCCTTCCCGAGGGCTGGCGCGACTGGGAGAAGCCCGGAAAGCCGGACACCAGGGCGGGCAGTTTCTACGCAGAATACGCATGCAGCGGGCCCGGAGCGGCCGGACAGAGGGTGGCCTGGAGCCATCGCCTGAGCCCGGAAGAAGCCGCCGCATATACCCCTGGCAGAGTGTTTTCGCGCGCCGGAGTGCCCGACCTCGACGGCAAGGCGAAGCCTTCGGCCAAAGACTGGAATCCTGTTGAATTATGAAGATATCCCGTATACTGATTACCGCCGCTCTCGTGGCCTCCTGCAGCTCCGCTCCCCTGTCGCTTAAGATGGCGGAGTCCGAGATCAGGCGCAATCCCACCGCCGCCGAACTCGACGGCCGGGGCGGCGAACTCAAATGGAACTATACGACCGGCCTCGAACTCAAAGCTATCCTGGATGCCGGGATAGTTGATTATGTGGATTCCTGGTACGACGCGATAATCGCGGAGGACGGCAGCATCGGAGGCAAGTACAGGCGCAGCAACTACAATGTGGACCACATCTGCCCTGCGCGCACGCTGTTCGCGCTCTACGACATCACCGGCAAGGAGAAATACCGCGCCGCGATGGACAGCATCTACATGCAGATCTGCGAGCAGCCGAGAAGTTTCGTGGAACTGGACGGATACGAGGCGGGTGCCTTCTGGCACAAGAAAGTATACCCCAACCAGCAGTGGCTGGACGGTCTCTATATGGCGCTCCCCTTCTATGCTGAGTACAATCTCAGGTACATCCGCAGCCAGACGGAAAGGGACGTGAACTTCGACGACATCGCGAATCAGTTCCGCATTGCCTACGACCATTGCTACGACCCGCAGACAAAGCTTCTGCGCCATGCCTGGGACAGCAGCAGGAAGATGTTCTGGTGCGACCCCGTCACGGGCCAGTCCGCTCACGCCTGGGGGCGCGCGATGGGATGGTACCTGATGGCGCTTGTGGACGTGCTGGACTTCGTGCCGGAGGAGCATCCCGGACGGCAGCACCTGCTCGGCATCCTCGACAGCCTGCTGACCGTTCTGCCGGAATATACCGACAAGGCCACCGGAATGTGGTACCAGGTGCTTGACTGCCCCGGACGCGAGGGCAATTACGTCGAATCCACCTGCTCGGCGATGTTTACCTACGCCTACCTCAAGGCTGCGCAGAAGGGATATGCCCCGCAGTATAAGGACTACGCGCGCGAACTCTACCGCAACCTGGTGAAGACCTTTATCCGCGAAAAACGCGGCACCGTCAGCCTTACCCGCTGCTGCGCCGTGGCCGGCCTTGGCGGCAAGGATAACCGCGACGGCAGCTTCGAGTATTATATCAGCGAAAAGATATGCGACAACGACCCCAAGGGGGTGGGCCCTTTCATCTGGGCATCGCTTTTGTATGAAAACCAATAGATTATGAGTATCAGGAATATATTAACCATGAGCGCCTGCATCGCAGTGATGCTTCTCGGATGCGGCGGCAGCAGCAAGGAAGAGACCAAGCCCTCCAACACGCAGGAGCCCACCGATAACCCCACCCCGCAGGACAACGGCTATTACGCCCAGTTTAAGATTCCCGAGGCGGAAGATGTGGACGCTCGAACTCTTGCATTCCCCGGCGCCGAGGGCTGCGGGATGTTCACCAGCGGAGGACGCGGAGGCGACGTCTATCACGTCACCAATCTTAACGACAGCGGTCCCGGAAGCCTGCGCTACGGCATCGAGGAGCTCAAAACCCTCGAGCAGCAGGGCAAGCGCAAGCCCCGCACCATCGTTTTCGACGTGGCAGGCATCATTAATCTCGAGAGCGACCTCTGCATCTGGATGGGCGACCTCACAATTGCGGGCCAGACGGCCCCGGGCGACGGCATCTGCATAAAGAATTTCCCTCTTAAATTCAAGGATACCGATGTTTCGGGCTACCAGGACCCGCATAACGTGATTATCCGCTTCATCCGCTGCCGTATGGGCGACGAGAAGCAAACCGCCGACGACGCCATGACCGGCAGGCGCACCCATCACGTGATTATCGACCACTGCTCGCTGAGCTGGTGCACCGACGAGTGCGCGTCGTTCTACGACAACAGCGCCTTTACCATGCAGTGGTGCTTCATCACCGAGAGCCTTTTCTACTCGGTCCACGGCAAGGGGGCCCACGGCTACGGCGGCATCTGGGGCGGAAAGGGCGCCACTTTTCATCATAATCTGCTGGCCCACCACACTTCGCGCACGCCGCGTCTCTGCGGGAGCCGCTACTCCGGTAAGCCGGACGAAGAGAAGGTGGAAATCGCAAACAACGTCTTCTACAACTGGGGTCCCATCAACGGCGGTTATGCCGGCGAAGGCGGAAGCTACAATTTCCTCAACAACTACTACAAGCCGGGTCCTGCCACCAGCAACAAGAACAATCTGGTATACAAGATTTTCGAGCCCAACGCCGACAACGGCTCCAACAATAATGCAGAAGGCGTTACCGGTGTATTTTACCTGGAAGGGAATTATTTCGACTCTTCCTGCAGCGCACTCAGCGAAACCCAGAAGAGCCTCTGCGCCTCGGTCAATGCCGACAACTGGGCAGGGCTGCTGCCCAAGGGCATCGATAATGCGGAAAGCCTTAAGAGCAGCACACGCTTCGATATCAGCAGCGATGCAAGTACCCTCAGGCTCGACAGCGCCGCAGATGCACGTAGCAAGGTGATTATTTGCGGCGGAGCCAGTCTCAGGCGGGATGAGGTGGATACGCGCATCGCCGAAGAAGTTTATCGAGGCAATTCTACTTTTACCGGATCTTCGGACAGCAGCGAGAAGGCTTCCAAGTACGGCAGCTATAATCTGGGAGGCATCATCGACACCCAGACAGACGCCGGAGGATGGCCACAATACCACGCCCTGCCCACCGAGACCGCACGCAACACCGACACCGACGGCGACGGCATGCCCGACTGGTTCGAAACGCAGTTCGGTCTCAATCCCTCGAACGCGGCCGACGGCAACGCCAGGACACTCGACATCAAGGGACGCTATACCAACCTGGAAATGTATCTGCATTATCTTGTCAGGGACGTAATAGCTTTACAACAGAGCTAACGCCGTAAGAATTCTGCACCCTTTAAAATACTTTTAAAAATTTTTCCGTGCCCGTGCACGGAATTATTTTTTTTTACTATATTTGTGCGGTTAAACACTGAATAATAACTTATTTATTAACTACAGAATACCAGAAATCATGACTAAGAAAGCATTAGCAGTGCTGCTTGGCCTCGTTTTCACCATCGTTGCAGGCGCCCAGACCGTTGTTCGCGGTGTGGTCACCGACGCTAACGGCGAGCCCCTTATGGGCGCGGGCGTATTCGTAAAGGGAACCACCATCGGTGTGGTGACCGGCCTTGACGGCGATTACGAAATCACCCTGCCCGCGGGCGCGGACGCGCTCACCTTCTCCTCCATTGGAATGGCTGAGCAGACCGTCCAGGTGGAAGGCCGCAGCAAAATCGACGTCACAATGTCCGACGACGCCACAGTCCTCGACGAGGTAGTGGTTGTAGGTTACGCCACCGTAAAGAGGCGCGACCTGCTCGGATCGGTCTCCTCCATGAGTTCCGACAAACTGGCGGCACAGCCCGTAACGACCGTGAGCCAGGCCCTGTCCGGAAAGATGGCCGGCGTTTCGGTGGTCACCACCGAAGGCGACCCGGATGCGGATATCAAGATCCGCGTGCGCGGAGGCGGTTCCATCACCCAGGACAGCAGCCCCCTGTACATTGTGGACGGATTCCCCGTGGAATCGATCAACGACATTTCGTCCTCCGAAATCGCCTCCATCGACGTGCTCAAGGACGCCTTCTCCACCGCCATCTACGGTAGCCGCGGAGCCAACGGCGTCGTTATCGTCACCACCAAGAGCGCTTCGAAGGCCGAAAAGGTAAGCGTCAAGTTCAATAGCTACTATGGACGCAAGAAGATGGCCAACGCAAAGGCCATCAAGACCATGGACGTGGAGAACTTCGTGAAGTTCCAGTACGAACTTGCAGCCCTCAACAACAACATCTCCTCCAAGTACGAGCCCTACTTCGGCAACTTCTCCGACATCGGTCTCTACACCGGCATGGAGGGCAACGACTGGATTGACGCAGTGTTCGGACGCACCGGGCAGACATTCTCGGCCGACCTCAGCATCTCCGGCAGCGGCGAGAACCACAGCTGGACCCTGAACTACGCACATCTCGGCGACAAAGCCATCATGACCGGCTCCGACTACAGCCGCGACAACCTCGGCTTCAAGGGTCACTTCAAGACTTCCAAGACCACCAGCTTCGACGCCAGCGTGCGCTACTCGCGCGTGAACGTGCGCGGCGCGGGCGCGAATAGTATTAAGGATGCGGGCACCACTTCCGGCAACGGACGCCTCAAGCACGCGGTGCAGTACACCCCGATACCCATCAGCGCCGGCGGCGACGATGACGACGAGGAATCCTACGGCGACAACGCGCCCCCTGTAACCAGCGTCAAGGATAACGACAGCCAGCGTCTGCGCACCACCCTCAACCTCAACGGTGCCTTCAACTGGAAGATTATCGACAACCTGAAGCTCAAGATCGAGGGCGGCATCGAGGATTACCGCCAGAGCGACGACCGCTTCTACGGCCTCACCACCTATCACGTGTACGGCAACAAGACAAAGGTCCCCGGAACCCCGTCCAACCAGCATAAGGAGGCGTTCCGCACCCGTTACCGCAACACCAATACCCTCAACTACGACTTCCGCAACCTGCTGGGCAGCAAGGACCATGAGCTCACCGCCCTTCTCGGTCAGGAACTCACGGTTACCAAGAGCAACACGCTCACCATGATGGTGGACGGATTCCCTTCGTTCTTCTCGGCCGAGCAGGCATGGAACTACATGTCCTCCGCCACCGGAGCGGCTGCGGGCGATACCGGCCTCATCACCAACAACTCCACCCTCAGCAACACCTACGCCGCCAACGACGTACTGCTCTCGTTCTTCGCCCGTGCCAACTACGACTACAAGCACAGGTATTCGTTCGGGGCCACGCTCCGCGTCGACGGTTCGTCCAAGTTCGCCAACCCCTGGGGCTTCTTCCCTTCGGCCGCAGCTTCCTGGACCATCAGCAACGAGCCCTGGATGGAGAACAGCCACGGCTGGCTCGACCAGCTCAAGCTCCGCTACAGCTTCGGTACCGCCGGTAACAACAACGTACCGTCCGGCATCCTCAACAAGGAATTCCGTTCTTATACCGATTCCCAGATAAGCCAGAGCGGCAACTACTACACTACCCTCAAGGACGAGGAAGGCAAGTTCATCCTGAACAATCCCGACCTCAAGTGGGAAACCACCTACACGCACAATATCGGCCTGGACTTCAGCATCTTCCACAGTAAACTCAGCGGAAGCATCGAAGTCTACCAGAACGACACCAGGGACCTGCTCATCAACTTCCCCATCCAGGGATCCGGTTACCAGAGGCAGTTCCGCAATGCCGGTTCCACCCGCAACCGCGGCGCCGAACTCACCCTCAGCGCTCCCATCATCACCAAGAAGGACTTCTCGCTGAACTTCAGCGGCAACATCTCCTACAATAAGAACGAGGTTACCGGCCTCGGCGGTCTCGAATCCATCTCGGCATACTCCGGATGGGCTTCCAACGACATCGACCAGGACTTCATAGTCCTCACCGGCAAGCCCCTCGGCAATATCTACGGCTACGTGTCCGACGGATACTACACCGTGGATGACTTCCAGGGCTACATCGGCGGCAAGTGGGTGCTCAAGGACGGCGTGGCCGACGACAGCGCGATTATCGGCAGCAAGTACCTGATGCCCGGCGCCATGAAGCTCAGGAACATCGACGGCTCGGCCGACAACAAGGTTACCTCCGCCGACCGCAAGGTCATTGGCAACACCCTCGCCGACTTCGCCGGAGGCTTCTCCTTCAGCGCATTCTGGAAGGGCTTCGACTTCGCGGCCAACTTCGCCTACATGATCGGCAACGACGTCTACAACGCCAACAAGATCGAGTTCAGCTCGTCCCGCAAGTGGAACAACCGCAACCTTGTGGAGGGCATGTCCCTCGACAAGCGCTGGAGCGTAATCGACTGGACCACCGGCGAGATGATCACCGATCCCGCGACTCTCGCAGCCGCCAACAGCGGCAAGAGCATGTGGAGTCCGTTCCAGCAGGGCGCGGTGCTCAGCGACTGGGCGGTCGAGGACGGCTCGTTCCTCCGCCTGCAGAGCGTCACCCTCGGCTACACTCTTCCCGAAACCCTCACCCAGAAGGTTTACCTCAAGAAGGTACGCTTCTATGTGACGGGGACCAATCTCTTCTGCCTCACAGGCTATTCCGGCTACGATCCCGAAGTGGATACAAGGCGTGCAACGCCCCTCACCCCGGGTGTCGACTATTCCGCCTATCCCAAGAGCATAGGCTGGGTGGCAGGTATCAATCTCACCTTTTAAATGACCGTGAAGATGAAAAAGATATTCTACACAGTGTGTATGGCGATGCTCGCGCTTGCCGCGGCATCATGCGAAGGACTGCTCAAACCAGAGTCTAAATCGTCCTTCCAGGAAGAGACCATCTTCTCGAACTATAATCTGGCGGAAAGCGCAGTGTACGGCATCTACGACGTGTTCGCAAAGGACAAGAGCTACCGTAACCGCTTCCTCACCTGGTACGGCTTCAACACCGACATCGAGTGGTACAACAGCTTCACTCACGGCGACATGAAGTCCGACATAGCCACCTACGAGTGCAGCACCTCCGGCCAGACCAACACCCTCAACGAAAACGACGGCTGCTACAGCCTGATGTTCCTTGCGGTGGAACGCGCCAACGTGGCCATCCGCGGCCTGCGTGAGTACGGCGACGTCAAAAACAGCGCCGGCATGGCCTACCTCCTTGGCGAGGCCCTCACCTTGCGCGCAATGCTCTACTACGACCTCGTAAAGGCCTGGGGAGATGTTCCCGCGCGCTTCAGCCCCACCGAAGAAAAGACCATCTACGTGCCCCGCAGCAACAGGGATGTCATCTACAAGCAGATTCTTGCCGACCTCGAAGAGGCCGTCGGGTATCTCCCCTATCCCGGCAAGGACAGCCGCACCATGCGTACCGACCGCGTGAACAAGGTCTTCGCCGAAGGGCTCTATGCACGCGTCGCTCTTGCGGCTTCGGGATTTGCAATGCGCCCGGACGACGACAAGCAGGGCACCGGCAACCTCGGAAGCATCCGCCTCAGCAACGACCCCGCTCTCGCCAAGGCAGTGCTTTATCCCAAGGCCCTCAACCTTCTGAAGGATGCCATCGAGCATGGAGGATGCCGGCTTGACGCCGACTACGCCGCCTACTGGAAGCGCCAGAGCGCCAAGCAGAACCTCAGCTGGGACGGCGAAACTCTCTTCGTGATCCCCAACGGCGACAGCCGCGGACGCTGGAATACCGACTTTGCGGTGAGATGCTCCAAGGGCACCCGCTACAATCCCGGCTCGTCCGACCGCGGTGGCTCCGCCGGCCCCGTCCCTTCCTTCTACTGGAAGTATGACGCCCGCGACATCCGCCGCGACAACACCTGCGCCAACTACAAGTGGGACGAGAACGACGAGCTTGCTCCCGCCGGAATCGGCACCTGGTACTTCGCCAAATACCGCCTGGACTACACTCCCGGCTATACCGGAGGCACCGACGACGGCGTGAAGCCCGTTGTGATGCGCTACTCCGACGTGCTGCTCATGGCCGCCGAAATCCAAAACGAGCTGAACAACGGCCCCGACGCCGACGCAAAGGCCTGGCTGCTCGAGGTTCGCAAGCGCGCATTCCCCGGCAACGAGGATGTCGCTACAGCCTATGTCAACGGACTTGGAACCAAGGCTGCCTTCTTTGGCGCCATCGTGGACGAGCGCGCCCTCGAGTTCTGCGGCGAGTTCCTCCGCAAGGCGGACCTCATCCGCTGGAACATGCTCAAGTCAAAGCTCGATGCAGTGAAGGTCGAACTTGCAGCCCTCCGCGACCGCACAGGTGCATTCAGCACCCTGCCCGAGGACATCTACTACAAGTACGACGACGCTGCCGAGACCATCACCATCTGGGGCCTCAACCCCGGCGAGACCACCAAGCCCGCAGGCAGCTGGGAAAAGAAAGCCGGATACTATGCCAAAGTCAAGGACGAAAGCAACAAGGACACCGGTCTCTACCAGGCCCGTATCGACGGCATCTACACCACTGCGGAAAAAATGGAGTGGTATATGTACTGGCCCATCTTCTCTTCGCAGATAAGCAGCAGCATGGGATCTCTTGTTAACGACTATTATTATGAATAAGCGTATGAGACTCAATAATATAATCAAATGGGCCATCGGCGCGCTCGCCATTGCGGCTGCGGTTTCCTGCACCAAAGAGGAGTTCAAGGAAATAACCTCCGTGCCCCTGAGCAAGTGCCTCACTCCGCTCAACCTCACCGGTACAGTGGACGTCGCCACCGGCGTGGACGTCACTCTCAAGTGGGATCTCAGCAAGAGCTGCGACGCCTACAGGCTGGTGATCTTCAACAGCGCCGACACTTCGGCCGTGGCCGACCTCACCCTCGAGCCTTCGCAGGTACCTTATAAGACCGTGCTCGAAGCCGACGGCAAGTACGGCTTCAAGGTCTGCGGCGTTTCCGAAGTACGCGACAGCTCCGAGTGGGCCTGGTACAACGGCACCCTCAAGACCTACGCAATAAAGGACAACCTCTTCCTCAAGGTTACCGGAAGGACCGATATCAGCATCAAGTTCGCATGGTCGAACGAAGCCGCCGACTACAGGGACGTTACCGTAATCGAAATGACTCCCGTGGCAGGCGGGGATGCGATTGTCTACACCCTCTCCGATACGGACAAGGCGAATGCCGCGGCAATGGTTACCGGGCTCACGCCTTCCACCGAATATGCCGCGGTGCTCTACTTCAAGAGCGCCAGCCGCGGTGCGGTGGACGTCTGGACGAACCCCGCCCAGAACACCTTCTCGAGGATAACCACTAAGGCAGACCTCATTGCGGCAATGACTGCCGGCAACGAGATTTTCCTCACCACCGACGAATCCCCCTACGAAGTGGGTGAAATCGCTCCCGCAAGGGGCTTCAGGATGGTCGGCGAATGCGATGCCGACGGCAACCGCCCCGTGGTTAAGGGTAACATGCTCATCGGACGCGTGGCCTCTGCAGAGCTCCCTGCAGTGGATTACGGCGGAGGAGACTTCGTGTTCGAGAACATCTGCTTCGACGGCACCGGCGGCCGCAAGTTCATCTTCGACCACAAGGTGGGTGTCGAAACCATCGACAACATCAAGCTCGTCAACTGCGAGATTACCGGATACAACGCCGGCCTCCTCTATCAGAGCGTGAACGACAAACTTACCCTGGGCCACGTGCTCATCAGCGGGTGCGAAATCCATAACACCGTGAATTCCGACGGCGAATTCTTCGACCTCCGCAAGAACGCGGCCATCACCGAGTTCAAGGTTGTCAATTCCACCCTCTGGGACTGCAAGCGCGCCCTCATCCGCGTGGACGACAGCTCCACCGAAGTCGGCTCCGTCGTGCTCGAAGGCAACACCTTCAAGAACTTCGACATGGGCCAGAACAAGGGTATCCTTTATATCCGCGCGAAGTGGACGGCCCTTCTCGCCAACAAGAACCTCTTCCTCTGGGAAGACAGGGCTGACGGCCAGTTTGCCACCACCAACACCGCTGCCAACGTTCCTTCGGATGTGCGCGGCGCGGACAACTACTACTATCAGGCCGGGGCCAAGTTCTTCAGCGACAGCAAGAACTTCACTGCCGCCCAGATAGGCGCCACTGCCCTTTCGGCGGATCCCTGCGTAAATTCCAAGGGCAACGTCTTCAACCTCACCAACAACGACCTCATCGGTAAGAAGGTGGGCGCCGCCAAGTGGTGGACGGCCTATGTGGAGCCCGTCGAGGACCTCACGCTCGGCCTTACCGCCGCCCCTCACAACTGGAACTTCGGCGACGCTGTCCTCTTCTCGGGCGACCTGCAGAAGAGCAAGGTGCGCGACGGCCTCCTGATGGTTGCTTCCGAGGAACACCCCATGAACCTCGACGGCAGTATCACCTTCAATACCGCCACCGCGCTCGACAAGAACGGAGTGCCCACCGAAGGCTATGCTGCCTTCAAGGTGAATGCGGCAGGTTCCGTCCTGTTGAAGATCAAGGACGCCCAGAGCAGCATGGTGGTAGTCGGTACCGGCAGCGTTGACGGCGGCAACATTACCGTCAAGGGTGCAGTAACCGCGAACGGTTCCGTGAACAAAGTGGTTCTCGACGACATCACCGACGAAACCCTGGTATACCTGTATGCCACAGGCAAAGCCACTGTCGAGAAACTCAGCTGGTCCACCGATACCGAAGGCGTGAACACCGCGCTCGCAACACCCAAGCCCGTTATCAATGTGAAATCCCTCTACCAGGGCGACAGCGTTACCATCAGCGTGACCTGGGAAGCCGTAAAGAACGCCGAAAAATACGATGTCGTGTTCGACGGAAAGAACCCGGTCAGCACCACCGAGTGCTCGTTCGTGCTCGACAGCATCAGCGTTTCGCTTCTCGAAGCCGGAGTTTACACCATCGAAGTGACTGCCAAGCATGCCGCTTCCGACCTGTACAACACCGACTCCGCAGCAGGCACGGTTGCCTTTGCGGTACTTGCCGGAGCTCCCACACCCGATCCTTCGGGTGGCGAAACCGAGGTAGAGAAGACCCTGAGCTGGGACTTCAGCGCTGCTGCATGGCAGACTGCATTCGATGCTGTCGACCAGGCCGCAGCTACAGCAGCGGGAACTGAAAAGCAGGGTCCCGGAAAAGACATTACCGGCGACTGGAACATCATCATCGACGGACTCCGCTTCATGGCGATGAACAGCAAGAACCGCTATACTACTGCGGCCCTGCAGACCGGCGGCGAAGGCAACAACACCACCAGGGTTCTTATGTTCGCAGCTCCTGCCGCAGGTACTCTTACCATCGAGACCTCGACCACCGGCAATACTGCCGACGACACCAGGCACGTAATAGTCGCCCTTAACAACGGCACGCCCGTGTCCAAAGCCGGAGGCGCCGCAGCCAATGCCACGCACAACGTGAACGAGTTCGAGATTTCCGGTCCGGGTATCGTGTACATCTATGGCGACAAGGCCCTCAGGATTTACAACCTGTCCTTCGTTTACAAGGAGAAGTCAAGTGTCTCCGTCAACTATGCCTGGAACTTCGCCGATGCTGCCTGGCAGGCCGCATTCGATGCTGTCGACCAGGCTGCAGCCACGGCGGCGGGAACCGAAAAGCAGGGTCCCGGAAAGGACATCACCGGCGACTGGAACATCACCATCGACGGACTCCGCTTCCTTGCAATGGCCAATAAGAACCGCTACACTACCGCGGCCCTGCAGACCGGCGGCGAAGGAAACAACACCGTCAGGGTTCTGATGTTCGCGGCTCCCGTAGCGGGTACGCTTACCGTCGAGACTTCGACCACGGGCAATACTGCCGACGACACCAGGCACGTAGTCGTTGCTCTCGACAACGGCACGCCCGAGTCCAAAGTCGGCGGTGCGGCAGCCAATGCCACCCACAACGTCAACGAGTTCACGATTTCCAAACCTGGCATCGTGTACATCTACGGCGACAAGGCCCTAAGGTTCTACAACCTGTCGTTCCACAATTAGCCGTTTTTGCCAACTGGCTGCAAATCAGCCACTTACTAAAAATCGATGCTCCGTTTTGGAGCATCGATTTTGTATAATGGACTGTGTGCCAGATATTTAGCAAAAACGCTAGAATCCAAAGTAACGATCCGCGTTATTGTATGAGATATCCTTGACCATCTGGTGGAGCTGAGGCATTTCGCTGCGTGGCAGCTTGCCGGCGTCCACATCCTCGCCGAGGAGGTTGCAGAGGATACGGCGGAAGTACTCGTGGCGGGGATAGCTGAGGAAACTGCGGCTGTCGGTAAGCATTCCGACGAAGCGGCTGAGCAGGCCGAGCGCGCTGAGGGCGTTCATCTGCTTGCGCATGCCGTCCTCCTGATCCAGGAACCACCAGCCGGAACCGAGCTGCATCTTGCCGGGCACCGTGCCGTCGTTGAAGGTGTAGGCCATTGTGGCAAGCACTTCGTTGTCCTTGGGATTGAGGTTGTAGAGGATAGTCTTGGTGAGCTTGTCTTCCTTTGCCAGACGGTCGAGCATCTTGTGGCCGGCGGCCGCGAGAGGCAGGTCGTGGATGGCGTCGTAGCCGGTGTCGGGGCCAAGCGTTTCGAACATGCGGGTATTGTTGTTGCGGATGGCACCCACGTGGAACTGCTGAGCCCAGCCGCTGGCGTGGTCCATCACAGCGAACTCGTAGAGCATCGCGCTGCGGAACTTGCCGAGTTCGGCTGCGTCCGGGGCCTTGCCGGAGAGTACCTTGCGGAAGATGGCGTCGATTTCGGCCTGGGTATAATCGTCGGCATAGAAGGCCTCCAGACCGTGGTCGGAAAGCTTGCTGCCCATGGAGGCGAAGAAGTCGTGCCTCTTCTGGAGTGCCTGGAGCAGGTCGTCGAAACTGCGGATCTCCACTCCCGACACCTCGGAGAGCTTCTCTATATAAGCCTTGTACGCTGCGGGATTCTCGATAGCCATGGCCTTGTCCGGGCGCCATGCGGGAATCACCTTGGTGCCGAAGGGATGCTCGGCTATCTGCCTGTGCCAGTGCAGGTCGTCCACAGGGTCGTCGGTGGTGCAGACCACCTTGACGTTGAACTTGCGGATGAGCCCCTGGCCGCGGAACTCCGGAGTTGCGAGCTTTGCGTTGCACTCCTCGAATATCTCGCGTGCGGTTTCGGGCTTGAGGATCTTGTCGATGCCGAATGCGCGTGAGAGCTCCAGGTGAGTCCAGTGGTAGAGGGGGTTGCGGAGCGTGTAGGGCACGGTCTCGGCCCACTTTTCGAACTTTTCCCAGGAAGATTTGTTCCCGGTGATGTACTCCTCGGGCACCCCGTTACCGCGCATCGCGCGCCACTTGTAATGGTCACCCCCGAGCCATATCTCGGTGATGTCGGCGAACTGGTGGTTCTCGGCAATCATCTGCGGACTCAGATGGCAGTGGTAGTCGATGATGGGCATTCCCTCCGCACTCTGATGGTAGAGTTCACGGGCGGTTTCGCCGCGAAGCATGAAATCTTTGTTGATGAAATGTTCCATTATTATAATTATGTTGGTTTTTCCGCCATAAAGATAGGCATTTTTGTTGATTTCCGTGCACGGGCACGGAAATATTTATTATATTTGTTGCATTAATACTAAAACACAGGAAACATGGAAAGATTAAACCGCAGCAGCGCCCCTCAGGCCAAAAGGTACACCGAGAGGGTAATACAGTTCGGAGAAGGTAATTTTCTTCGCGCTTTCATCGAATGGATAATCTGGAAAACCAACCAGAAAACCGACCTTGACGCCGGTGTAGTGGTGGTTCAGCCCATCGACAAGGGTATGGTGGAATGGCTCAACGAACAGGACGGCCTCTATCACCTCAACCTCCAGGGACTCCTGGACGGCAAGCCCGTGGACAGCGTCGACCTCATCGACGTGATTTCCCGCGGAGTTAACCCCTTCACGGATTTCGCCGGCTACCTCAAACTCGCCGAGCAGCCCGAGATGCGCTTTATCATCTCCAACACCACCGAGGCCGGCATCGCCTTCGACCCCGCCTGCAAGTTCACGGACGCTCCCGCGGGCTCCTACCCCGGCAAGCTGGTGCAGCTGCTCTATCATCGCTACGAGTACTTCAAGGGCGACAGGAGCAAAGGCTTCATCATCTTCCCCTGCGAGCTCATCTTCGAAAACGGCAAGCACCTCAAGGAATGCATCTATCAGTATATCGAGCTCTGGCAGCTCGGCGACGGCTTCAAGGCCTGGTTTACCGAGGCCTGCGGCGTGTACAGCACGCTTGTGGACCGCATCGTGCCGGGATATCCCCGCGACAACGCCGCCCAGCTGTGCGAGCGCGCCGGCTACGACGACCGCCTGCTGGACAAGGCCGAAATCTTCCATCTCTGGGTGATAGAGGCTCCCAAGGAAGTGGCCGCTGAGTTCCCCGCCGACAAGGCCGGGCTCAACGTGCTGTTCGTGCCCAGCGAAGCGCCCTACCACGAGCGCAAGGTCACGCTGCTGAACGGCCCCCACACCGTGCTCTCCCCCGTCGGCTACCTCAGCGGGCTCAACACCGTGCGCGAGTGCTGCGAGGACGAGCTCATCGGCGCATTTGTGCGCAAGGTGATGTTCGAGGAGCTGCTCCCCACCCTCAACCTTCCCGAGGCAGAGCTGCGCAAGTTCGCAAACGACGTGCTGGAGCGCTTTGTCAATCCTTACGTCAAGCACTTCGTGACGAGCATCATGCTCAATTCCTTCCCCAAGTTCAAGACGCGCGACCTCCCCGGGCTCAAGACCTACCTCGAGCGCAAGGGCAGCCTGCCCAAGGGCATAGTGCTGGGCCTCGCTGCCATCTGCACCTACTACAAGGGCGGCAAGCGCGGCGAAGACGAGATAGTCGTTAACGACGACGAGGCCATCAAGGCGCTTCTCGCCGGGCTTTGGGCCTCCGGCGATGTGGCCAGAGTGGCCAAGGGAGTGCTTGGCGCCGAGTTCATCTGGGGCGAGGACCTGGGTACCGTTCCCGGCCTTACGGAGATGCTCACCGCCGACCTGGCGCTCATCCAAAAGGATGGTATGCGCGCCGCGGTCAAGTCGATTCTTTAGCCTATGGCAGATTATATCCGAATCAATCCGGCCGACAATGTGGCCGTGGCGCTGCGGCCGCTCGCCCGCGGCACTGTTATGGGCGACCTCGTCCTGCAGGAGGACATCCCGCAGGGCCATAAGTTCACCCTGTGCGACCTTGCCGAGGGCGACAACGTCATCAAGTACGGCTACCCCATCGGCCACCTCACGCGCCCTGCCGCCGCCGGTACGCTAATCGACCACAGCTGCATCAAAACCAATCTGGAGGGGCTGCTAAATTATACTTACGAGCCCATTGGGGCGGCAACGGGGAACCCCTCCGAAACCGTCTCGCTGCCGCTCGACCCCACCTCTCCGCGTAGCTGCGAGGTCCCCCCTCTTACGATGCCGAGGGTGGCACGGGTTTCCGGAGGGGGACCCCTTGCCGCTACCAACGTTTCGTTTATGGGTTACCGCAGGGCGGATGGCCAGGTGGGAGTGAGAAACCAGATATGGATTATTCCGACCGTGGGGTGTGTCAACGGCGTGTGCCAGGAACTGGCGAAACGATTCAGTAAAGAAGTTTCGGAGCGAAGCGACAAGCCGAAGGCCGTGCAGAAGCACGCGGGGTTTGGGGCAGAGCCCCAAGACACAGCCGTAGCGGCCGTAGTTGTGGCGTTCAGCCACAACTACGGCTGCTCCCAATTGGGTCCTGATCACGAGAACACGCGGGTGATCCTGGCGGACATGGTACACCATCCGAATGCGGGAGGCGTGCTGGTAGTAGGACTGGGGTGCGAGAATAACCAGATGTCGGCGTTCCGGGAGCTGGTCGGAAAGGTGGACGGGAACAGGGTAAAGTTCTTCGAAACGCAGAAAGTGGAGGGCGACGAAATCGAGTACGGAATGGAGCGCCTGCGCGAGATTTATGCGGCATGCAAGGACGATGCGCGCGAGCCGGTGCCGGTGAGCGAACTGCGCGTGGGACTCAAGTGCGGCGGCTCCGACGGACTGTCGGGAATTACCGCAAATCCCCTGCTGGGACGCTTCTCGGACTGGATCGTGGCCCAGGGCGGCACCACCGTGCTGACCGAGGTGCCCGAGATGTTCGGCGCCGAGACCATCCTCATGAACCGCTGCGCGGACGAAGGCCTCTTCGAGCAGACGGTCGCACTCATCAACGACTTCAAATCTTACTTTATAAAGAACGAAATGCCGGTGTACGAGAACCCCTCGCCGGGCAACAAGGCCGGCGGCATCTCCACACTGGAAGAAAAATCGCTCGGCTGCACGCAAAAGAGCGGCAGCAGCCCGGTACGCGGTGTTTTGAAATATGGACAGCGGCTGAAGGAGAAAGGGCTCAACCTGTTGAGCGCACCCGGCAACGATCTTGTGGCGTCCACCGCCCTCGCGGCCTGCGGATGCCAGATCGTGCTGTTCACCACCGGGCGCGGCACTCCCTTCGGCAGCTTCGTGCCGACCATGAAAATCTCCACCAACAGCGGCCTCGCGGCACGTAAACCCGGCTGGATAGACTTCAACGCCGGGGTTATCGTGGAAGATTCCACAATGGAGGAAACGGCCGAACGCTTCCGCGACTACGTGCTTGCAGTCGCGGGCGGGCAGGAAGTAAACAACGAACGCAACGGCTACCGCGAAATCGCCATCTTCAAATCGGGCGTGACGCTGTAGCATCCAAAACAGAGATATGAGCATTACGGTAAAAGACCTGGCTCGGATGACCGGACTCTCCAAGGGTACGGTGGACCGGGTATTGCACAATCGCGGCGAAGTTTCGCGGAAGAGTTACGAAAAGGTTATGAAGGCGGTGAAGGAGTCCGGTTACGAGCCCAACATCTACGCCTCGCTGCTGGCAAAGGGCTCCAAGGGCACCATCGTGGTACTTATGCCCCGCAGCATCTCAGGTGAATTCTGGGAGCTCGGCGAACCGGGATTCGCCAGGGGGGCCGAGGCGGCGGGCAACTTCGGGCTGGAGGTGCGCAAGCTGGAGTACGACCAGTACGACATCGAAGCGTTCCGCGCCGCCTGCGACGAGGCTCTCGCGATGAACCCGGCGGGCATCATCCTGCCCCCGATGTTCAAGAACGAGACCTTCGGCTTCGCGGGAAAACTGCAGGAAAAGGGCATCCCCTTCATCTTCATTGATTCCAAGATAGAATGCGGCGGCTACTTCGCCTACTACGGCATGCCGGCCTACCAGAGCGGCTACCTCTGCGCTTCGCTGCTCACCGACGACCAGAACGTGAAGGCGGTGGGAATGGTGCGCATCCTGCGCGACAAGCACGGCCAGTCGGACCCCACTGTGAACCGCCGCGAGGGCTTCCTGGACTACCTGTCCGAGCACTTCCCCGACTGCAAGCAGGCAACCGCGTTCATCGACCCGTCGCACCCGCAGGGAATCGACGCGGCGTTGGACGCCTTCTTTGCCGAAAACCCGGACATCAGCCACATCGCGATGTTCAACTCCCGCATCCACCTCATCGCCCCCTGGCTGGAAAAACACCCTCAGAGGCGCTTCCGGGTGGTGGGATTCGACAACCTGTCCGCCAACGTGGCGGCCCTCAAGCGCGGCACGGTTACCGCGCTCATCACCCAGCATCCCGACGAGCAGCTGGCCTCCGCCATCAACTCGTTCGTGAACCTGCTGGTGTTCGGCCGCGAGCCCGAAGTGCGCGACAATTTCATGCATATGGACATACTCACCCGCTACAATGCGGATTGACAGGATTATTTATTATATTTGTAGGATACTAAACCAAATCGGCTATGCCTAAAGTAATCACTTTCGGAGAAATCATGCTCCGTCTTTCCACCCCCGGTTATCTGCGCTTTGCACAGGCGAAACAGTTCGACGCCACCTTCGGCGGCGGTGAGGCCAATGTGGCCGTGTCGCTTGCCAACTACGGCATCGACGCGGAATTCGTAACCAGGCTTCCGGACAACGACATCGCCCGCAGCTGCGTGCGCGACCTGCACTCGTACGGCGTAAAGACGGACCATATAATATATGGAGGCGACCGCCTCGGCATTTACTTCCTCGAAACCGGCGCCGTTGCACGCCCCAGCAAGGTGGTGTACGACCGCGCACATTCGAGCATTTCGACCGTCGAGCCCGGTTCCATCGACTGGGACGCAGTGTTCAAGGGAGCAGACTGGTTCCATTGGACCGGCATCACTCCCGCCCTCAGCCAGGCTGCCGCAGACGTGTGCCTCGAGGCCATCAAGGCGGCCAACCGCCTGGGCGTAACCGTGAGCTGCGACCTCAACTACCGCAAGAACCTCTGGAAATACGGCAAGAAGGCGGGCGAGATCATGCCCGCCCTGGTAGAGGGCTGCGACATCATCCTCGGCAACGAGGAGGATGCCGACAAGGTGTTCGGCATCAAGCCGGAAGGCTTCGATGTCACAGCCACCGGCGGAGCCATCGACCAGAAGCGCTTCCAGAGCGTAGGCGAGCAGCTGATGAAGCGCTTCCCCCGCGCGAAGAAGGTCATCATCACGCTGCGCGGAAGCATCAACGCCAACCACAATACCTGGGGCGGAGTGCTCTGGGACGGCAAGACGCTCTACCAGAGCCCCCGCTACGACATCACCCACATCGTGGACCGCGTGGGCGGCGGCGACTCCTTCATGGGCGGCCTCATCTACGGCCTGCTGACCTATGCGCCCGACGACCAGAAGGCCCTCAACTTCGCCGTTGCGGCCTCCTGCCTCAAGCATACAATCTTCGGCGACTTCAACCAGGTCACCGTCGCGGAGGTCGAAAACCTTATGAAGGGCGATGCCTCCGGCCGCGTTTCAAGATAAACTTTCTATTATGGCAAAATACAGTAAACTGCAAACACTGCAGACAATCAAGGAAACCGGCATGGTGCCGGTGTTCTACAACGCCGACCTGGAAATCAGCAAGAAAGTGCTGAAGGCCTGCTACGACGGCGGCGTTCGCGCATTCGAGTTCACCAACCGCGGCGACTTCGCACAGGAAGTCTTCGGCCCGCTGGTAAAATACGCCAACGCCGAACTGCCCGGCATGATCGTGGGTATCGGCAGCGTGGTGGATCCCGGCACGGCGGCACTTTACATCCAGCTGGGCGCCAACTTCGTGGTCGGTCCCCTCTTCAACCCAGCCGTGGCCCCCGTCTGCAACCGCAGGCTCATCCCCTATGCCCCCGGATGCGGCAGCGTGAGCGAGGTAGGAGCGGCCCAGGAGGCCGGATGCGACCTCTGTAAGGTCTTCCCCGGCGATGTGCTCGGCCCCGCCTTCGTCAAGGGCCTGCGCGCCCCCATGCCCTGGAGCCAGCTGATGGTGACCGGCGGCGTAAAGCCCACAAAGGAGAATCTCGAGGCCTGGTTCAAGGCCGGAGTGACCGCGGTCGGCATGGGCAGCAACCTCTTCCCGAAGGAAGTCATCGCCGCAGGGCAGTGGGAAAAGATCAGCGCACTTTGCAAAGAAGCTCTCGAAATCATCAAAAACTCAAGATAAATTATGTCAACACAAGCAAAACTGATGACCAACTGGCGCTGGTGGCTCTGCAGCCTCCTCTTTGTCGCCACAACCGTCAACTACCTCGACCGTCAGGTGCTCTCGCTCACCTACGAAGAATTCATTAAGCCCGAGTTCCACTGGACGGACGACAACTACGGTACCATTACCGCCTTCTTCAGCATCTTCTACGCAATCTGCTGCCTCTTCGCCGGCAAGTTCGTGGACTGGATGGGCACCAAGAAGGGTTACCTTATCGCCATCGGAGTATGGAGCGGAGGCGCCTGCCTGCACGCAGCTTGCGGCTGGGCAACCGCCCATCTCGCCGGAATGGACAGCGTAGCGGCCATGCGCGCCGTCGAAATCGGCAGCAACGCAGCCCTCACCATCTCCACAATTTCGGTTTACCTCTTCCTGCTCTGCCGCGGCATTCTCGCCCTCGGTGAAGCCGGAAACTTCCCTGCCGCCATCAAGGTTACGGCAGAATACTTCCCCAAGAAGGACCGCGCTTTCGCGACCTCCATCTTCAACGCCGGCGCATCGGTAGGAGCCCTCGCAGCTCCCCTCTGCATTCCCCCTCTGGCAAAAGCCTTCGGCTGGGAGATGGCGTTCATAATCATCGGTGCCCTCGGCTTCGTCTGGATGTTCTTCTGGGCATTCATGTACGACAAGCCCGAAAAGAGCAGCCACGTGAACGAGGCTGAACTCGAGTATATCCACCAGGACGACGCCGAAGAGGCCGCCGCAAAGGCCGCAGCCGCCGAGGCAGCAAAGAACGAGAAGTCCGTATCGCTCTGGAAGGCATTCCGTTACAAGCAGACCTGGTCGTTCATCACCGGTAAGTTCTTCACCGACGGCGTCTGGTGGTTCTTCCTCTTCTGGGCACCTTCCTACTTCAGCAACCAGTTCGGCGCCCCCGCAACTTCCGGTCTCGGACAGGCGCTCATCTTTACGCTCTACGCAATTGTTACGGTGGTTTCCATCGGCGGCGGCTACCTGCCCCGCGTGTTCGTGGACAAGAAGGGCATGCACCCTTATGCAGGACGTATGCTTTCGATGCTCATCTTTGCGTTCTTCCCTCTCTGCGCACTCTTCGCACAGCCTCTGGGAGTCCGCTTCGACACTCCCTGGTGGCCGGCCATCCTCATCGGCCTCGCCGCTGCGGGACATCAGGCATGGAGCGCCAACCTCTTCAGCACCATCGGTGACATGTTCCCGAAGAGCGCTATCGCAACCGTCACCGGCATCGGCGCAATGGCCGGCGGTGTAGGTTCGATGTTCATCCAGAAGATCGCCGGCAAGCTCTTCACCTATGCCGAGAACGCCGGCTCCGCCTTTACCTTCCTCGGATTCGAAGGCAAGCCCGCGGGTTACTTCATCATGTTCTGCTTCTGCGGCGTCGCATACCTCATCGCCTGGAGCATCATGAAGAGCCTTGTTCCCAAGTACAAACCCATTGTTCTTGACTAAGCGGTTATGAAGCACATATTCAGTATACTTACCCTCGCAGCGCTCGCCCTCGCGGTGAGCGCCTGCGGTAAGGAGGGCGTGGATTCCAAGGGCCAGAAGTTCAGCGGCGACAAGGATATAATCAGCCTGAAGGCAGCCACCACCACCTTCACCACGGCAAAAGTCGGCTTCGATATCCTGAAAGGTCCAGACGGACACGACGATGCTGCGCTCGAATACCTTAAGATTTACCTCGGGCAGGACAGCGAGCCGGTGTCGAATGAGTTTTACGACAAGAATGTTTCCGTTTCCGGCAGAAGCTACTCGGACATTTTACTCATCTGCCTGCTCCCCGGCACCAAGTACCAGTATTCCGTAATTGCCAAGTTCGAGAGCACTGACCGTGAGTTCAAGGTAACGGGCGAGTTCAAGACAAAGGATGCTCCTACCTTGCAAGACAAAAACGGCAACAAGCACCCGTACATGGACCTCGGCTACACCCATGGCAGTTACGACAACGGCCTGTGGGCACTCTATGACGTCGGCAGTACCACAGTCGGAAAGAGCGGCGACAAGGTTTCTTCCGACGCTGCGGCAACGAGAACATACGCCGAAACCAAATGGGGCTCCAACTGGGAAACTCCCAGCATGACGATGTTCGATGACCTTTGGAGTAACACTACACGTTATGGCAAAGTGAGCGTAAACGGCGGAATCGAAGGAATATTTTTCGTGTCCAGGAAAAACAACGAATCCATCTTCATGCACACCGGCGAGTATTATGTCTCAAGCGCCAACATCAGCTCCTCCAAGGTAAAATGCTATTACTACGCAACCCCTAACAGTTTTAACGACCCTGAAACGAGTCCATCGGGCATCCGTGTACGGGCGAAACCGGCAAGGAACTTATAATTAAAAAATCAGGCGCCCCGCAGGACGCCTGATTTTTATTTACAAGAGGACTAGTAGGTTTCCTCTACAGGTTCTTTATAGTCGTCGGCCTGGGGCGCGGGGGCCTCGGGGCGGCGTTCGCTGTGACGGGGACCGCGGGGTCCGCGATCGCCTCGCTCGCGCCTGTCG
>JAFZWD010000061.1 GCA_017617495.1 Bacteroidales bacterium | reverse complement strand
GTTCGGGACGTAGGGGTCGGGCGTTCGAGTCGCCTCTTCTCGAGGGTTTACAAAAGCTGGCTTCGGCCAGCTTTTTCCGTCGAGAAGAGGCGACTCTTGCTCCGCTGCTTCGCAGCCGGAGCGTCGCCCTTCTATCATTGAGGGGCGTTCCCCTCAAACTCCCTGCGTCGCTTCGCTCCGATAAGTACCTTATAGTCAATATCTTATGGTGCGGTCTGTGTCCCAAATAGGACAGAGACCATCCACCGTGCCCGGGGGTACGACGAAAGATACCCCCGGCTACGTTTTGGCCCTAAAACGTGCCCGGGGGTTCCGGGAAAAACACCCCCGGACACACCCTAGCAAGAGGTAAGGTGTCGCTGCCGGTCATTGTCGAACCCGGCAGCTCGGCTCGCCGCAGCGGGGACGGGCAGGCTTCCGGGCGACTTTGAGCAAAAGGTTCCTGGGGAGACGCAGCGGAGGGCCCGTCTCGTGACGGCGTCTGTTCAACGAAGGTTAGGCCCGTAGGGACTAAAACTGAGGCGTCAGCCGTCAAGGGCCCGCAGCAAGGCGAGCCCTTTTGCGAAGCAGGAGGCCGGCGGCCTGCTTATCCCCGCAGCGGGGAGGGAATTCGGAAAAAATTCGTACCTTTGGAATTTGTGTGCGCAAGCGTGCGCGCATTAAACAGTAACAGGACAGATATGCAAACACTAAAACAGATTGCAGTGCTGCTGGCAGCGATGACGGTGCTGGCGGGATGCGGCAAAGAAAAGATCAATTCCAAGGGCAAGACCTATTGCACCGTTTTCACTGAAGCGGCGACGAATGTCACCGCGATGGGAGCCACCCTCCACGGGAGGTTCGAGGTTGTGGACCTGACGGTGGAGGAAACCGGATTCCTGTTCGCCAAGACGGCGGACTTCAACAAGGAAACCGCGTCGAAAAAGGAAGTCGACGCCGAAAACAAAACTCTGGAACTTACCCTCACCAACCTGGAGCCCAAGACCAGCTACAGCTACATGATTTATGTGGTGGCGAACGACACCAGGTTTTACGGCAGTAAAGAAGAATTCACCACCACGGGAGTTGCCGTAACCGGCGTCACTATGAGCAAGCCGTCGGCAACGATGACCCTTTCCCGCGAGAACGGCTCCATAGTGGGCAATACCCTGCAGCTCAGCGCAAGCGTTTCGCCCAGCAACGCCTCAAACAAAAGTGTCAACTGGTCCAGCTCCAATACCAACGTTGCCACCGTATCGTCCACCGGTCTTGTAACCGCTACCGGAACCGAAGGTAAAGCCACAATAACGGCTTCGGCTCCCGGCACCAGCCACAGCGACAAGTGCGAAATCACTGTAAGCAAAGTCAAACTGACCGGTGTGAGCGTGGGCGGCGGAGGCGACTACCGTATGGCTTTTGAAAACAGCCACGCAATAACGGTTACTACAACCCCTGCAAACGCTTACTACACCAGCATCGCTTTCTCCTCAAGTGCCAGCACCATCGCCACAGTCAGCGACAAAGGCATAGTCACCGGGGTCAAAGGCGGTTATGTGACAATCACCGTCAAAATCGATGGCGTCGAAAAGGGTTCCGCCAAGCTTTGTGTAATCCCGGCAGCTCCGGAAGCCATAGACCTGGGTTGCACGGGTGTCAAATGGGCAAGGAATAACATTGGCGCGAACGTCCGCTCCGACTCCGGCTTTCTTTATGCCTTCAACCGCCAGAGCCCGGACGAGGTGTTTACTTCTGACCATTACAATGAGACTTCCGGCAACTCCGGAGATCCCGCGAAATACGCCTGGGGAGGCAAGTGGAGATTACCTACGAAGAGTGAGATTGAAGAGTTGCTCAGCAAGTGTACCTGGAAGAGCATCAGCGAGAATGGTGTGGGCGGGCAGGAAGTATCAGGAAACGGAAAAGCCATATTCTTACCTAATTTCAGTCAACGCGACTACGGAGACTACTGGAGTCAGTCCTCAGCAAACACCAGTACCAGTTGGGCTTTGCATTTCGTCACCCAGGGCACCACAACGGTAACCAATATCGAAAAGTATAAAGGCCTCATGGTACGTCCCGTACTCCAGACATACTAAGACTATAATCAATCTCAACCAATATGAAAAAGTACTTTCTGATTTTTGCGGCAGCCGCGATGACGGTGTGCTTCGCGATGTCCTGCAGCAAGGACAACGGTGACAAGAAATCCAGCGGAACCGAGCAGCCCGAAGGACCTCAGGGTCTGGAAGATCCGGTGAACGACCCCAACTGCCCCTTCGAGGTGGTGCGCTTCGTGCGCAACGACAACACGGGCGAGCCCATCAAGAGGGCTCTCGCAAACGACTGGACCTGGGAATGGGACGGCAATGACTATTTTGTCACATTATGGGACAAAAACAACGAAACCTTCATCCACGGAGAAGATGCCGACCTGTCCGTATCTTTCGTCAAGGGGGACGATGTGTTCCAGCCCGCCACCATACAGCGCGTCACCGCCAACAAATGGTGCGTGGCAACACTCAGACCGAAGGCTCTGGGAGAATGCATCCTCAGTTTCAATCACGGCAGCGACTCCGTTAAGATTAAGGCGAAAGTAACCCGCAAAGAGCCATATTATCTCGGCTACAATTCCAGCACTGCCCTCATGCCGGACTTCTTTACCCTCGGCGGCACTCTGAATCTCGCGTGGAAGAAGAATGAGAACGGCGTCCTGACGAATGTCGATTGCAGCGAGCAGGACGTTAACTTCTTATGCTTCGAGGACGATAAACTGACCATAACAAAAAGAGCCTCCAGCGACGGAAAGTACTATTACTTCACCATTAACAAGGCGTCCAGCAGTGCTTCATTCGACTCTGTCGTAGCAATGTTCAGTATTAACGACGGCACAGAGGTACATACGGAATTCATCCGCTTCTCGACCTTCGGCAAGAGCACTTACGAGATTAATTACGACATCAACAATAAGTGAGGAACCTGAACCTTAAGCATGCAATGATGGCGGCGGCGCTCATGGCGCTCGCCGCTGTTGCATGTACCAAGGAACAGGTCGTGCGGGTCGGGAGTGACGGGAGAGGAGCGGTGGAGATTTGCCTGGAGAGATCCCAGATCAAGTCTGGGATGACGGAAACGAAAGCGACAGCGGACCTTTTACCTGCTCTCGACAGCTTCTGGGTAGAAATATATAACTCCAAGGCGATAAGGTTCTACAGCAGGCAGTATGCGCAGGCGAAGCAGGGGCCGATTGGGCTCAATACCGGGCAGTTCAGGCTGATTGCGTTCAGCGGCGATACGCTCGGGGCGGGATTCGACAAGGCATATTATGTGGCCGACACCACATTTACGGTGCACCCGCTCTCCGAAAACGGCGGCCAGCCCGACAGGGTGGAGGCCGTGGCGAGGCTGGGCAACGTGCGGCTGGCGGTGAACTTCGGCGAGAATCTGCGCACTTATTATTCCGACTATTACGCCGTGGTGCGCCACAATACGCTCAGCGGCAAAAAAGTTAAATTCAAAAAAACCGAAGAGCGCTTCGGGTACATCCCCGGAGGCGAGATCTATCTGGAAGTCTTCGCGCAGCTTGCCGGCAGCGGCATCCAGGACGGCGGAGTGACCGATTCGCTGGTCTACTGGCGCAGCGAGCCAAAGACCTGCGCCCCGGGCGATGCGGTCACATTCAACATCGACTGTCCTGAAAGGAACGGCTCCCTCGGCTTCCAGTTCCTCATCGACGACTACGTCCAGACGGAGAACGTGCTGATAAGCGTGCCCGCCACCACTCCCCCGTTCATCAGCTACAGGGGCGCGCAGGGCAGCAGCTTTACACAGAACTTCAGCATCGGCGCAGGGGCTTCGGCAGGTGACGCCACGCTGAGCTTCGGCTCGGCATCGGGCATCCGCGAAGCGATGCTTCAGATAAACAACGGCTGGCTCACAGGAACTGTCGGACTTCCCGCAAGCACAGAACTCCTGGAGGCAGACGCCGCAACGCTGGCTAAACTGCAGGCCGCGGGCATCAGCTGGAACGCAGAATACGGCGCGCTCTACGGCTTCATCAACGTGGGCGGAACACTGCCGGGGCTCAGCATCAACAGCGAATACTCATCCGCCAACCCCGACGTGGCGGCATTCACACTCACGGTGCGGGACGGCTACGGCAAAACGGCCACATCTACCCTCAATTTGAGGGGAGAACCCATCAAGGGCACGGTCTATGCCGAGGCCACCGACCTCTGGGGCTGGAAGGTCGCAAATCCGAGGGCAGTCCTGCGCGGGCTCGACGTCATTCAGCCGGAGGCCAGGCTGAAGCTGCAATACAGCGCCGACGGCAATACCTGGATGCAGGCTGACAAGAAATCCGTCAGCGGCAACACGGTTTACTTCAACGACGCAACGGGGCTCGCGCCCGGGACGCAGTACCGCTTCCGCGTGATGGCGGGAGGCAACGCCGACAATATTACCGACGAGAGCCGCTTCACCACCGAAAGCGAGGTGCAGCTGCCCAACAACGGCTTCGAGGAGATTTCCGAGCAGGCCACCGAAGTGCCCACCGGGCTGGGCCTTGGTTTGATGAAATTCACAATTACCTGGTGGCAGCTTTACCAGGAAGGCGGACTGCCCAAAATATGGGCCGTAAACAGCCTCGTAAGCATCCGCGAAAGCGCCACCGCTTTATATCAGGATTACAAATCCTACCCCACCGTGGCGGTATTCACCGACGGGGCCTACAGCGGCAACAGCGTGCAGGTGGCGACAATCGGCGAAAGCAGCACTGCCAGCGAACTCTCCTACGGCACCTACCACGCCGGCGAGCTTTACATCGGCAAGGCCAACAACCAGGTTTACAGCAGTTGGGCAAAGACGGCGGAAGGCACGGCGCTCACCAGCCGCCCGTACGCCGTGGCCTTCAAATGCAAATTCAACTGCAACGGTTCCAAGCCGTACTATGTGCATACAGAGATTCTGGATGCCGAAGGCAACAAGATAGGCGAAGGCACTAAGAATGACCAGAAATCTTCGGTGAGCAGTTGGACAACGGTCAGTGTACCAATTACTTACAGCATAACCAACCGCAAGGCGGCGATGATAAAACTCTCGTTTATGTCCAGCAATGACGGCAGCGACGACAGCCACCGCAGCGTAACGGTTAACACCCTCAGCGGGGAACATAAAATACACGCCGGCAACATACTGTCGCTGGACAATGTCGAACTGGTGTACCACGAATAGATGATAATGAGAAGATTAACATACTTGATCCTGCTTGCAGCCGCGGCACTCTGCGCCTGCAGCACCGAACAGGTCCAGGAGTCGCACGAAAGGACCGGCAGCCTCAGGCTGAAAATCTCCGGGACGGGAGAATTCACCTCCCGCGGAGGCGGTGCGACAGCCGTCAATACCGACGAATTCGCGGTAACCATCTCCCG
>JAFZWD010000060.1 GCA_017617495.1 Bacteroidales bacterium | reverse complement strand
TGGCTCCCTGTGGAGTTGATTATGGAGCTGTTTGATGCCTCTCAACAAGATGTGAGTTACCATATCGGCCAGATTTATGCTTCGGGCGAGCTGAGCAAGGATCGAACTCACAAAAAATTTTTGTTAGTTCGCCAGGAAGGGAATAGAAGCGTCAATCGCCAAATCAGTCATTACAACCTGGACATGATTATTGCCGTGGGTTTCCGAGTACAGTCACAGGTGGCTACTCGTTTCCGGCAATGGGCAACTGAGCATCTTCATGAATTTATAGTTAAGGGCTTCACGCTGGATGATAATCGGCTTAAAGGCAACCGTAGCCGTTATTTCAGAGAACTCCTCCAGCGCATCCGCGATATTCGCAGCAGCGAGCGCAACCTATATCAACAGGTGACAGATATCTTTATTACTAGTATTGACTACGACCCGACGGCCAATCTTACCAAACAGTTCTTTGCCACCGTCCAGAACAAATTGCACTATGCGGCACATCAACATACGGCTGCAGAGTTGATTTATGATAGAGTGGATGCCGACAAGCCTATGGTGGGGATGACGAACTTTAAGGGTAGTTATATCACAAAGGAGGACGTTCAGATTGCCAAAAACTACCTGACAGAGCAGGAGTTAACATATCTTAACTTGTTGGTCTCACAGTATTTGGATTTTGCTGAAGTTCAGGCCCTGCAACAAATACCGATGAGGATGGCTGAGTGGATAGAGAAACTGGATGAATTGATGAGATTATCTGGCAGGCAACTCTTGGTCGGTAAAGGAACAATCAGCCATGAGGAGGCAAAGCAGAACGCTATTGCTGAGTTTGAGAAGTATCGTAAATTGGAGATGTTACAATACGAAAGTGACTACGACAGGGCCATAAAAGAGTTAATACAGAGAGAGAATAACGCCCTTGATACGAATGACCCCCAAGAGGAATAATCGCCAATTCTCAAGGAAAAGGTTCGATATTATATCACTTGAGGCTACCGAAGTGGAATTTTCAGATTTTTCTGGAAATTCCATTTTTGTTTGAAGCCAGTGAATCAGTTGGGAAAATGTAAGGAATTGCAAATATTCGCCACAAAAAATGTATTGAATCTAGATTATTCGTCCAAAAAAGTGTAAATTTGCCTTCGAACCCAAGTATTAGCGCTTATGCTAAAAAGGAAAATAGAAGCGACACTTCTTCAATGGAAGAACCAGTCAGGCCATAATCCGCTTGTCATTAAAGGTGTCCGCCAGTGTGGGAAAACTTTTATTGTCAAGCAGTTCGCTCAGCAGCACTACGATTCCGTTGTGTACGTAAACTTTGCTCTGGAAGCCGACAAAATCACCGCTTTTCTTGGGAACAAGGATGTGGATACAATCCTTCTCAACCTCTCCACCTTAATGCCAGAGGCTCAGTTCATCCCCGGAAAGACCTGCATCATTCTGGACGAAATCCAGGATTGCCCCGATGCCCGCACTTCTCTCAAGTCCTTCAAACTCGATGGACGATTTGACATTATTGCTACCGGCTCCCTTCTTGGCGTGAAAGGTTACGGAGACAAACAGAAAAAGAAGAAAAACAAGAAGCTGGGGAAGAACTCAGTTCCCGTGGGCTATGAGACAATCATCTCCATGTGTCCGCTGGATTTTGAAGAGTTTCTGTGGGCAAACGGTATCCGGCAGGAATCCATCGAAGCCGTCCGCAAGTGCTTCCAGCGAGAGATACCTGTCCCTGAAGGTGTACACTATGCCTTCCAGCAGCTCTTCTATCGCTACATCGTTGTCGGCGGATTGCCTGCAGCCATAAACAAATACATTGAGACCAACCATATGGGAGAGGTGGCTACAGTCTACAAATCCATCATCGATGAGTATGAGGACGATATGGTCAAGTATGCCGACAAGCCACACATCCGGGAGTGTTTTGAGTCCATTCCGGCCCAACTGGCCAAGGAGAACAAAAAGTTCCAGTATGCTACCATCAAAAAAGGCGCACGAGCATCCCAGTATGCCGGAAGTCTCCAGTGGTTGGAAGATGCCGGAATCATTCATCGCTGTTATAACACGGAAATCCCCGAGTTGCCATTGGATGGGAATGCCAAGCCCGAGGTGTTCAAAGTTTACCCCACGGACATCGGCATTCTAATGGCTATGTTAGATCCCGGTACCCGCGCCGATGTTCTCCAAGGGAATCTCTTCGGCTATAAAGGAGCTATCTTCGAGGGTATTATGGCCGACTTCCTTCACAAGAAAGGTCAGAATTTGTACTACTACCATAAAGACGGCGGCCTGGAACTGGATTTCCTCATCCGCCAGAATGGAGAGTGCGTCCCTTGCGAAGTCAAGTCCACGTCCAACAAAGCCAAGAGCGTAAAATCTGTGCTTGCCCATCCCGAGAAATACCACATCACACAAGCCCTAAAATTTGGCGACTACAACGTGGGGCGTGACGGCGCCATTCTCACCGTACCATCCTATATGGGTTTCTTCCTTGAGTTTGAGGGCATTGAAGACTTTGATCTGCCTATTCTGGATATTGATGAGGTGAACCGCTTGGCAAGCACCATGTCTTTTGAACAATAGTTTGACATTGTTGTCCTATAGTTGTACCCAAAATACTTTCTTATATTTGCGATAACGACACGGCAATGAAAAGATTTCTTTTGTTTATTGCAATACTGCTTGTCTCGACTGCGATTGCTTCGGCCCAAGGGGCTGGATTGAGCCAGGGACAGGCTTACAAGAGCCCGTCTGCCACACCACAGGCCCAGGTCAAACGCTGCCCCGAATGCGGTATAGTCAAAGGGAATGTTACCTATCCATGGCAGCACGAACCATGGTGCCCTTACTACAGGCCCCAGGGTTCGAGCGGAGCATCTTCGCATAGTTCAACCCCAGTCTCGCAGACCACGGCTGGACTAGCGGCTAACGTCCTTACCTCGGCGCTCGGAGCCGCGCTCGTCAGCAGCATGAACAACGGAGGCGGACGGGACTTCGACTTCGGATTCAACGGGCACCAGAAATTTACCAACAACAGCCCCGGAGGCAGCAACGGCAAATACGTAGTTGTCCGCGACGAGCGTACCGACGGCGTGGGCATTTACAACAACGCCTCCGAAAAGTGGGAACTCCGTCCAATGAAGTACCAGGCCCTGAATATCAGCGATATGGACGCAGTGCTTGCACGGAGCTACCACTCCTCCAAATGGGGAGTCGTCAACGGCTACGACGGCCGCGTGATAGTCCCTCTCAAATACGGCAACGCCGTGGGAGCAGCTAAACTCTCTTCTCCTAAACTCCTTTATCCCACCAAGGAGACAAATGGGCCCTGCGACGTACTCGTAAAAACGGAGGGCGGATGGAAACTTCTCCCCGAACGATACGATGAGGCTACCCTGATAGAGAAAGCCAGGGTCTACGTCACCCTAAAGAAGAACGGGGTCAAAGGGGCGATCGGTACCGACGGGGAATGGTTAATAAAACCGGAATGGCTGGATGTCATCCCTCTCAACGACGTCGGCGGAAAGCCCGCTTTCTATGTAAAGAATCCTTCGGGATGGGGCCTGATGGTCGGCGAAGAACTGGTGTTTCCCAACGAATACAGCTACATGTACCTGCTGAATAACGGACACCTTATAAGTTGCAGGAACGGTGGCAAATACGGGGTCTGCAGTCTGGACGGAGATTACTTCATCCAGCCGGTTTTCGACAAAATCGAACCGTGGAAGACGGATCTTTTCAAGGGGCAACAGTTCTACAAGATCGCGATTGACGGCAAATTCGGCCTTTACACCGACGACGGAGTGCTGGCCCTACCTCCTATCTATGCGGATGACAAATCTCTGGAGAGGGCTTCGGCCACCTACCAGCAGGATTCGTATTCGCAGTTCATCAAACGCAAGGTGCAGCTTTTGTCGGTGACCAGAGGTGAGTTCGAAAAAACCTCCGACTTCGATGCCAGGCAGAAGGATCCTGTCCTGCAACAGAAGTATATGGACGAGCACATCACCGGTGCCGAGGAAGAGTTCGTGCAGAACGCCCTCGCCCGCGTCAAGGACCATAAGTTTAGCATCTCGGCCTACGATGCCGACAAGGAATGCTTCTATGTCAACGACAGCGCCACGCCGCGCAACAACCCCTACATAGTCCGGGTTCCCGTCGACAAAGCTCCGCTCTTCAAGAAGGAGTTCGGATCCGGCATCAGCGACGACAAACTTGAAGGCGCAGTTTACGGCATACGCCTTGACACCATCTGCCTGTATTCATTCGTATTCACCCTGTCCGACGGCAGCCGCTTCGGCATCGAAATCCAATAGACCATGAAAAGATTCGCACTCATAATGGCGGCGCTCGCATGCATGGCCGCAGTCGCCGGGGCACAGCCTGTTAAGACGCACAGGGAGTTTATCATGAACTTTCAGGGCGGAATAAACTGGACCAGCCTGCAAATCAGCGACACTTCACTGGAAAGTGGATACAAACAGGGCTGGGACGTCGGAATGGCCATGGAGTTTTACATGGGACGCAGGCAGCAGTTTGCGTACATAGTGGGTCTTCTGGGCGGAAAGAGCGCCGCTTCGTGGAACAGGCCGACCGATGACGGAGTATATGCTGCGGGCGAGTATATGGCTAGCTATGTCGATCTCTCGGCATTCGCCGGCTTGCGCTATCTGTTCCGCAACGGAATCTATCTGGAGCTGGATCCCGTATTCAGTTTGCCTTTCAACCAGAAAGTGAAGAAACCCGACGGTTCGACGGTCCAGGGCGACGTCAATAATCCGGATAAGGATATCTTCGCCTTCGGCCTCAACTACAGCCTCGGCTATACCATCAGCGACTTCGTGCTGGTCTTCTGCCGCGTCCGGCAGAATTTTGCGGACGTACTACAGCACGAACGATACAACCCTCTTAGTATCAAGGAAAAACCTTTAACATTCGAGTTGGGTATGTCGTTCGGGATAGGGTTCTAGCTTTCTGCCGGCGCCTCATATAATAGCTTTATGTCCATAGATTCGGGTAACACTTTCTAATAACCGTTGCGAAGATACGAATCTTTCGCCGAAACCGCAACAATAGACAAAGCTTGGTTTTTATCGTCAGCCGTTAAGCTGCTGTAAAAGATTCTCTACATCGCTGACAGATATGCCATATATTTGTGAACGAGGTCAGAAGAAGACAAACTTCCAGATTCGAATCGTTCGTAGTCCAGGTTGGATATCCGTTCCCGAATTTCAGTGCCATTATAGACGACAGTGAGATAGTGTCCCTTTTCACCCGACTCAACCCGAATGTCCCGGAAATGCGCAAGAAATTCATCAGCTTTCACATAGTTGATGCGGTTTATAATTCGCAACAAATATAGATATTTGCGAATAAAACACAAAATTAATTCGCATTATCTGCGAGATATTATTTGTTCAATTCTTTTTATATCTTTGGGCAAAAGTATCTGCATTATGACTCCGGAAGAATTTCGCAATGAAGGCTACCGTATCTACGAGGAAGACATGGAAAAAGCCGTTTCCCTTTTCAAAAAGGCAGCTGAGGCAAAAGACATCCCGGCCGGATTGGCTCTGGCCACCTATTATTATGAGGAAGAGTTCGACTGTGATGTGGCAAAAGACTGGCTGGAGAAAGCCCTCTCATGGTATGAGGAACTTGGCAATCCCGGAGAACTGGCCGAGTACATCGCCTTCGGCCACTATCTGAAGGGGCAGATACTATACCAGAGCGAACTGAACTATGCTGGCGCCTGGATTGAATTTACAGTGGCTGTTGGCAGCGGCTATGCCGAGGCATACGCCCCCATGGGCACCATGCTCTACGAAGGAGACTGGACGCCGGACGGAAACCCGGACGTGAACGGGGCCGTTGCGCTGTGGAAAAAGGGCATGGAGCTGGGCGACGACAAATGCCGCCAGCTCTATCAGGAGCATCTCGGGGAGATGGTAAACGCCCCCCGGACTATCAAGTTTGAAAACGGAGATGTATATAAGGGCGATGTCAACGCTGACGGCCTGCCCCACGGCGGCGGCCACATGGACTATAACATCAACGGATATTATGCCAGCTATGACGGTACATGGGCCGATGGGAAACGCAGCGGGAACGGACACTATCACAGCATGAGCAAGAGCGCACGGAGATATGTGCACGACTACAAGGGACAATGGCTGGATGACCAGCCGCATGGGGAGGGAACTTCCACGGACAGCAAAGAGGAAGGTATCCATTGTTCTACCGTAACGGAGACCTATACCGGCGGCTTCCGCAAAGGCAAGCGGCACGGCCACGGCGTGCTGGAAAAAGACCACTTCGACGGCAACTTCACAAACGGGACAGACCGCATCGAAGGCGAATGGGAGGACGGCCACCTTGTCGGCTCCGCCATTTACGAGTATGCCAACGGGCACCGTTTCGAGGGCCCTGTAACCGGTCATGGAAAGTATACTCTTCCGGACGGCCTGTCCTTCGAGGGCGAATGGGAAGCCGGATATCTGGACCCCGAATCCATCCAGCTTGATGCCGGAAACAAGGCGCTGTGGATGGTGGTCAAAGAGCACCACTCCGGATTCGACTACAACAACACCGGAACTTTCCTTTTCCCCGCTGCAGAAGGCAAAGTTTATTATGAGGATGCCGTTACCATCGCCAGGGATTCCAGTTTCAGCACCAAAGGCTTCTTTGAAATTGCAGAGGTGACGGAGGACACCGTCAGTTTCATTGTCAAGGGTCAGTTTGTTACGGGAGGAAACGGCTTCACGGATACTCTCCGCAGGGGCGAATCCAGACGCTACGAAAATTCGCACGCAGCTACTGCCACCATCTACGACGAGGACTACGACTACACTATCGAGAATTACCTTGAAGTGAAGATCCTTTGAGCGAAGAGAGCGAAGGAGCGCCGCCGGTGGATGAGGGGCTGAAGAGGTTGAAGCGGGCCGAGGCGTTGGCAAGGCGCAGGGCGCGAGGCAGGGGGAAGCCTTCGTGCAGGGCGTAAAGCATGCCGGCGCAGAACGCGTCGCCGGCGCCGACGGAGGAGACAATTTCGGAGGACGGGACGCGCTCGGAGGGTTCGAAGACCGCAGCGGAGCCATGGCGCATCGCGACGCCGCCCTCGGGGAAATGCACCACCGCGCACTCCCCAACTCCCTTTTCCAGGAAGATGCGGCAAGCTTCGGAAACGGCAGCCACATCGATTTCGCCGGAAGCGGAACGCAGCGACATCCCGAGGCAGCGGCCTGCCTCGACCTCGTTGACAATCAGATAATCGATAAACGGCAGGCAGGGCATCACGCAGGACGCATACCTGTCGCTCTCCTCCGAAACCAGGTCGACCGAAGTCTTGTAGCCCTTACGCTGCAGCGCATCCAGCACCCGCGCCGACACCACGCCGTATTCCGCATCGGGAGCATCCAGCCCGTCCAGCAAAAGCAGATACCCTAGATGGAATATCCGGGCAGGGACGTCGGCCGATAAAACCATCTCGGCGGTCAGCCGGGCATTTGCGCCGCGGTTATGGAAAAAGGTCCTCGCGCACGCGCCGGAAGTCTCGGACATCACATCGGTATAGGACGTCGGGCAATCGTCCAGGACACGGACACCGGAACAGTCCACTCCGTGCGAAGCAAAACTGTCCAGCAATGCACGCCCGTTGGCATCGTTACCCACGCAGGCCACCGCATACAGCGGAAGATTCGCTCCGAGCGCGGCAAGGTCCACCAGAACATTGTGCACACAGCCACCAAGGGCTGTACTCTCATGGGTAATCGTGGTGAGATTTCCCCTCTCGGGATAGACGTCAATGAACTTTATAACATCCATCACGACCGTTCCGGCGGATACTATGCCCTTTCTTTTCATGCCTTTCCTACACTTTCGAACAGGTCCATATGCCACGAAACCGCCTCGACGGTTGCCGCCTCGACGGACTCCTTTATACCGATATAACTCGGCGAGCCTGCACAATACTTCTGCACCGCATCTGCGGCCGCAAGTTGAAGGGCGGTCGCCACATTGATTTTGCAGATGCCGTTGTGAACGCAGGCCTTAAAATCTTCCACCGAAGTGCCGCTGCCGCCGTGCAGAACCAGCGGCGTATCTATGCGCGCAGCAATCTCGCGAAGCCGCTCTATATTGAGTTTGGGCGTAGCGATATATTTCCCGTGGAGATTTCCTATTGCTATAGCGAGGGCATCGGCCCCCGTGGCGTCGATAAACTCCTCCGCCTGCGCGGGGTCCGTGAAGATGTCGACGTTCTGCCGCCCCTCGTCCACAGTGCCGGCATCGCCGACGCGACCGAGTTCCGCCTCGACATCGACTCCCCTGTCTTTTGCCGCCGTCACCACCTGGGCGGTGCAACGGACATTCTCCTCGAAAGGCAGCGCCGCGCCGTCGAACATCACAGAGTTGAATCCAAGCTTGATTGCCCGGAAGCAGGTATCTACACTCTGCCCGTGGTCGAGATGTACGCACACGGGCACAGATGCATCGTGGGCCAGGCGGAGGAAAACCGGAGCCATCAGCTCCATCGGAGCGCAGGGGAACTGCACCTCCGCAACCTGGAGGATAATCGGCGAACGCAGTTTCTCCGCAGCAGCCACCGCTCCCCTCGCCTGCTCGAGGCTCAGGCAGTTGAAGGCGCCAACGGCATAACGGCCTTTACGGGCCGCACCGAGAATACTGGAAAGCGAGGCGAGCATATCAGAGATCCAGCATCACCTTCATCGAGGTTTCCTTGTTGGCGTCGATGTACTGGTAGGCGTCGTAGAACTGCTCGAGAGGGAAACGTTTGGTAATGAGAGGGTTGAGATTGATGGTTCCCTTGTGCACCTGCTCCACCGCCTCGAGGTAATCCTCGTGCTTGTACATCAGGGTTCCGACGAGCTTGAGTTCATGCTCGCCCAGATGCTCCATATTGATGACTGGGTTCCTTGCGAACACTGCCACGATTACTATTTCGCCGCCCTTTTCGATGGTGGCCATCAGCGACTGTATGGAACTCTCCACGCCTGCCACTTCGAACGCAGCCTGGTAGCCTTCCTCACCGAAGATATCGTTAACGGCCTCGGCGAGCGGAGTTTTGGCGACGTTCAGGGTGTGCTGGATGCCGCATTCGCGGGCCTTTGCCAGACGGAAGTCGCTGATATCGGTAATCAGCACCTTCTTGGCGCCGCGTGCCTGCACGAACTGGGCAATCAGGTTGCCGATGGTACCCGCACCCGAAACCACCACGTTGAGTCCCTTCAGGTCAATCCTGTTGGAAGCGTGCGCACCGACCGCCGTAGGCTCAATCATTGCGCCGAAATCCAGAGGCATATCCTCGGGCAGTAGAACTGTGCGGTCCTCGGTTACCACAAAATAATCCTGGGCTGCACCGTCGGCATGAAAGGCCTGCACCTTAAGGTTCTCGCAAATATTATAGCGCCCGTGCTTGCAGGGATTGCACTCGCCGCAAACCAGCTGCGGACGAGCCGTCACATGGTCGCCCGGCTTGAAGTTCTTAACCTCGGGGCCTACCGCCACCACTACTCCGGAATACTCGTGCCCCTGCACCACAGGGTAGATGCACGAGGGGTGCTGCCCATGAAAAGAATGGATCTCGGAGCCGCAGATGCCGATATGCTTCACCTGCATCATTATCTCGTTACCCTTCAGGTCCTCCGCATGCGGGGCGGGAACGTCGGTGTGCACCTCGATGGTGTGGGGTGCGGTCATTATTACCTTTCTCATTGTATGCCGTATTTTGCCAATATTTCAAGTATTTGATCCTTGACGGAGAGTGCCCAGAGCAGATAGCCTCCGTCGCCGGGATGCACGCCGTCCACGGTGGTCTCGTGCCACTCGTTGGTCGCGGTGGACTCTATAAAATAAACGTCAGGATACTTCTCGAGGGCCTGAGCCATCAGTTTGCGGGCCATGGCGTCCTTGGCCGCCTCCTTGCGTTCCGCCACTGCGTCGAAATTGCGGCACTCGCGGTAGATGCTGCTCATAAAGATGAGGGGCTTGCCCTTCTGCCCGCTCTGGATAGTCTCTATAAAATTGAAGAGATTCTTCTTGACGGAAGCGTCGCTGCCGTTGGAGAAGGCATCGAAAACGAAGGCCTCCACGTCCGCATCCTTGAGCGCGCGGGCGAACTGGGGCTGCATAAGGCAGTCTCCCCCGACACCGAGATTGCAGAACATCAGCCCCGTAAGCCTCGAAAGGAATCCGGGCACAGTAGCGCCGGAGCGGGTAGTATAGGCGCCGTGCATATAACTGGAGCCATGCAGGCAGATGCGGTGGCGGAAGGGCTCCTTGCCGGGCTTTATCTTATAGCCCTCGACAATGCCTATCTGCACCGATTTTTCCGAGCTGTGCGTGGGCAGATAAAGCATGCATTCCTTCATGCTCTCGTCCATATTGCCCACAATCAGGCCCTCCTGGGGGTCATCTCCCCTGTCAAGCGCACGCACGCCGGCCCAGAGCCATTTACCGTCCTTCTTTATATAGAGGTCGAATCCTCGCGAAGCCTGCCCGGAGATATTGCCGCCGGCGGCCTTTATCCATTCCGTCCGCACCTTGATGGCGGGAGAATCCGTCTCGAAGGCGACTATAATGCCGGCCGACATCTTCAGCCGGGCGATATCCTTGTCCGTCCAGCCGCCGAAGCGTTCGAAATCCATACGCTCATATGGATTGGGGGTATCCTGGAAGACCTTGCCGGTGATATTGAGCTTGCTCGCCTCGGTCCAGGAGTAGGTGGTCGAAGAAAAATCGCCCTGCGCAAAGGCAGGAATCATCATGGCCGCGAAGGCCAGGAGAAGCAGAAATCTTTTCATCTATTGCCAGAAGAAATCGTTTTGCCGGTTTTCGGAAGTATTCAGGCGCAGCTCGCTCTCGGGATAGGCGGCGAGCAGGCCCTTGCGGAGGTCGGTGATATCCGTGGGGAAGATATAGCCCCTCGGGCCGGCGCCCGGATAATGATAGTCGACATAGGTCGACATGTCCGCATTCTGCAGATAGAATTCGTTGGCCGGTACGGCGATGTTGTCGCGCAGCCAGGTTGCCCCGCGGCGATGCACGTCGAACCATTCGTGGCCCTCTCCCGTCATCTCGATGAGACGCTCCCACATTATGGCGTTAACCAGATCCGTAGTGTTGGCAAAGGTCGCCGAAGTCCAGTCGGCAGGCGCTGCGGCAAGGCCGTTATCCACCGAAGCCCTGGCGCGGGCGCGGAGGTTGTTCACGCGCGAAATGGCGGCATCCCACCAGGCATCCCCGGGCCCTGCGCTCAGCGAAGCGGCCGCTTCGGCCGAAATCAGGTACATTTCCGCAAAGCGCAGCAGATAGAAGTCGCCCCTGCCGGAAGTAACGTCGTAGGTAGGGTCCAGATACTTTTTGATATACGCGTCGGACGCTGAGGTTATTTTGTCGTCGTTGGGATATGCCGTAACCTTCTTGTTGGTACTCTGGTTTACATAAGAATCGAAGAAGGTGGCCGCATAGCGCGGATCGGTGGTCTTGCAGTAAATCCTGGTGTTGTAGGTGCCGCTGGTACCCTTTCGTCCGCCGGAATACTTGATGAAGTTCTCCACCGCAAAGCGCGAAGGACGCACGCGGCCGGCGTTGGTATTGCCGGTAACCTTGTTGGCGGTTCCCTCGGGGTACGCCGGCAGCATATGCACGGCGCAGTAATTCTGCCCGCTCTTGTTGGAAGACGTAATCTTGAGGATGCTCTCGTCCAGGAACCAGTCGCCGGGCTCGGTCCAGCGGAAGAGCAGGCGGTAGTCCGGCGCGAGGCGATAGGGGCCTTCGGCGATGACCTGCTCAGCCGTATTGTATGCGAGGGTGAAGGCGTCGGCGGCGTTGGAGATGCCGCAGGCGCTGAAGTCGGGCGTGCGCCTGCTGCTGTCCCAGAAATTGTCGTCCGGGGCCGAAAGCAGCGAGCCTATGGTAAGGTAAACCGATGCCTTGAGAGCCAGCGCAGCCCACTTGTTCGGGCGGTTCTTGCCGGGGGCGACCTCCTCGGCGCGGGCGGGATCGCGCATATTCTGCCAGGCGAAATCCAGGTCGTCCAGCACCAGCTTGTAGACCTTCCAGAAGTCCTGGCGGCGGTTATAGAGCTCGGACTGTTCGTCCGGGGACGATTCGAGGATGGGGACGTCGCCCCAGATGCGCGCGGCGGTAAAGTAGAAGTGCGCGCGCAGAAGCCGGGCTTCGCCGGCGATTTCTTTCTTGAAGCCTTCGTCCACCGGGCTGCCGGGCAGGTTATCCAGCAGGCGGTTGCACCTGTTGATGCCCAGCCAGACTGCAATCCAGAGATTCTTGTTGCCGGTGAGCGATGTGGAGTACTTGGTAAAGTACATGCCGTCCAGCCACTCGTCGGTCGCACGCTCGCCGCCCCAGACTATGAGTCCGGAACCGCTCTGGAAGTACTCGTACATCGTACCCTTCCACAGCGACACGTTGTTCATGGTAAGCCAGCAGCCGTTGATGTTGGTTTCCAGCGCCTGCTCCGAGTTGTACACGTCCACTTCCGAAAGCGACGTGGTCGGCTTCTCGTCCAGGAATCCCGAACAGGACTGGAGGAAGAGCAGCGCGGCGAGCATCGTATAAAGTACTTTCTTCATGGCGCGTCAGAATGAGAATTTAACATCGAAGGACCAGGTGCGGCTGGAAGGATACGAACCTCCGTCTATACCCATCTTGCGGACATTGGTGCCGTAGGTGTTCACCTCGGGATCCCATCCGGAGTACTTTGTGAGCACCCAGGCGTTGTTTACAGAAGCCGAGAGCGTGAGCCCGCGGATTATATTGCGTTTCTTGAGCGGAACCGCCCAGGAGAGCGATGCATTGGAAAGCCTCAGGTAGGAACCGTCCTCGATATAGAGGCTGGTGAACTTCTTGAAGTCGCTGTTCTCCATCATCTTGGGGTCGGGATACTTGGCATCCTGGTTGTCCGGCCTCCATGCATCGTAGAACGCACCGCGCACGATATTGTGCTTGGTAATGCTGCTGGCGGTCTCCATTGCGGAGTTGAAGTTGAAGATGTCGTTGCCCCAGGAGCCGGAGAATGCCAGCGAAAGCGTCAGGCCGCGATAACGCAGCGAAGTGTTGAATCCGAAGATAAAGTCGGGGTTCGGGTTGCCAATGATGGTGCGGTCGCCCTCGTCGATGTAGCCGTTGCCGTTAAGGTCGTAAAAGTCCAGGCTGCCCGGTCCGCGGGGAGTGCCGCCGTTGCTTACGGGCGTACCGACCTCGCCTTCGGGGACTATCCTCTTTATCTTGTAGCCGTAGAAGAGGCCCATCGGATAGCCTTCCATAAAGATGTTGGCGGTCTGGGCGCTGTACGCCGAATTACCCACCTGCGTGCCTTCGAAGCAAACCACTTCCCTGCTCTTTTCGGTGGTGATCCAGACGCTCTTGCGGTCGGCGGTTTCGCTTATGCGGATAATCTTGTTGCGGTTGAACGAGATGTTGCCGCCCACGCTCCACTCGAAATGCGCGGTCTTGAGCGGGACCGCGTCGAGGGTAAACTCGAGGCCGCGGTTCTGGATGGTGCCCTCGTTCACGTAATACGAAGTGACTCCGGACGAAGCCGGCACTTCCTTGGTCTGCAGCAGGTCGAAGGTATTCTTTATGTAAGCGTCCGCCGTAACGGTAAAGCGTCCGTGCCACAGGCCGAGGTCGAGTCCGGCATTGTACTGCTCCGAGGTCTCCCATTTGAGTTTGGGATTGGAGAAGTTGCTGGGCGTAACCGTCACCGAAGTCTCGGAAGGATTGCCCGGATTGTGGGCCGAAATCGTGGACGTGACGTAGGTATTCGCCGTCTGGTATTCGGCTATGGACTGGTTGCCCACGCGGCCCCATCCTGCACGCAGCTTTGCGGAAGAAACGAAGGAGCTGTGGAACCATGGCTCCTCGGCGATTCGCCAGGCGAACGCGAACGAAGGGAACGAAGCCCATTTGTTGCTGCCCCGGAACTTGCTGGAACCGTCCATTCGGTATGTGGCGGTGAGCACGTAGCGGTTCTTGTAGTTGTACACTCCCCTGGCAAAGAACGACAGGGTGGTATTCTTCACCTCCGTATAGCTCAGGCGCCTGTTGGGCGCGGTATTGACGCTCTCGATTCCTCCCTTGAACTGGTCGATATTCCAGCCCTCGATGGTCTGTGCGGTGGTCGAACCGCTGTACGCTGTGGAGCCGAGAGTTCCCGACAGGGTGCGTCCGCGCCACTTGCGGTTGAGCATAAGCAGGTTGTCCCAGTTCCAGTTGAAGTACTCGTATGTTCCTATCGCTCCGTTGGAGCCGATGCTGGTGGTGTTGATGCCGGACGACTTGAACTTGCGTCGCTCGGAGTTGCGGTAGTCGGCGCCGAGGCTGCTCTTGAACTGCAGCCAGCTGTTGATATCCGCCAGGGCGTAGATATTCGGAGTGATGCGGTAGTCCTTGCGGTCGCTGCGGAAGTGATTCTTGTCCAGCCAGCGGTAAGGGCTGGACTTCAGCTCTTCGTCGTCATCCTCCAGGTTATGGTCCTCTTCGGTAGCGCTGAAATACGGCCTGTAGGAAAGCATGGACCGTACCAGCGAGGTAGCAGAGGTCATCCTGCCGCCGCCGGTGCTCTGCGTCATATCCGAAAGCACATGCGCCGCATTGAACTTGGTGCCTATCTTGAGCCCGGGGCTGAGGCGCTTGTCGAGGTTAAGCCTCACTATATACTGCTGCACTCCCGTATGCTCGATGATGCCCTGCTTGTTGTTGTAGGTAAGCGAGAAAGCGTATGCGAGGCTCTTGGGCTTGCCGCTGATGCTGAAGATGTAGCGCTGGCTCACCGCAGTGCGCAGCACCTCGTCCTGCCAGTCGACGGGCTTCACCTTGAGCCCGGTATGGGTTGCGGGATCCTCGTAAATCTGGCGCAGGAAGGAGTTCGCGCCCATGTATTCGAGGTACTCCACGTATTCGTCGAAACTCAGCACGTCGATGTGCTTGTAGGGTGTGCTGATGTCCACTCCGGAAGCGAAGCGGATATTGGGGCGCTTGCCAGAGCCTGTCTTTGTGGTGATGAGCACCACGCCGTTCGCTCCCTGCGCGCCGTAGATGGCCGTGGCCGAGGCGTCCTTGAGGATTTCTATGCTCTTGATGTCCGAAGGATTCAGGCCCAGGAGCCCGTTGGTGGCCTCGTCGCTGCCGCCGTTGTCCGCTCCGCGCGAAAGCAGCGTTTCGGAACCGCCGGAAGTGTTGAGCAGCACGCCGTCCACCACATACAGCGGCTCGGAACTGCCGTTGAAGGATGCCGTTCCGCGGATGCGGATGGTAACTCCGCCGTCCGGCGAACCGCCGTTATGGATTGCCTGCACGCCGGCAGCACGTCCCTGGATAAGCTGGTCGATGGAAGTGCTGCGGTCGGCCTGGCCTTCGTCCACGCGCACCGAGGCCACCGAGCCGGTAAGGTCGCTCTTGTGCATGGAGCCGTAACCGATAACCACAATCTCGTCGAGCTGCTCGGCGGGTTTGTCGAAAAGCAGCGAATCGGGCACCACCGAATAGTCGGGCTGCGGGGGAGGTGTCGGCTGGGCCGGCTGCTGGGCGTAAACCGCCGCTGCAACCGTCAGGAGGAGAACTGTGCTCAGGTATCTTTTCATCGCCGCATCCTCCTAAAAACCAAGTTTAACACCGAGCAGCACCGCCGCCGAAGCGGGGCAATTGCCGTAATCCACTCCGGTAATGGCCGGATTCCAGAGAGGGCATCCCGTCACGGTGAGGATGTCGTATGCGTTAAGGCTAAGCTCGGCGTTCCAGGCCTTGCCGGCAATCTTGAAGTCCGGCAGCCTATAGCCGGCGCTGATGCGCGAGATGCGGAAATAATCTCCCCTGTGGAGATATTTGTCCGTAAGCCTGTAGTCCGGGCCGCCCTCGATGAGGAGCCCGTTAAGGTCTGCAATCTTATGCCCGGCGGCCCAGGTTGCGAGCAGCCCTACGCTCAGTTTGCCGAAGCTCAAGTTGGTGCCTGCCGCGCCGTAGAATTTGGGCTGGCTGCCGCCGAGCACCACGCGGTCGTATTTGTCCACAACCCCGTCGTTTGTAAGGTCCGCGGGCTTGCCTTCGGCTCCGGTCCTGTAGCCGTAGAACGAAGCGGGCGCGTAGCCCAGCACATTGGCAGTCACCGTAAAGCCGTTCCCGAGGTCATCCCCTGCAAGGTCGGCAATATCTGTATCGAGAATGCGGGACTCGTTGTACGCAAAGTTTGCATAAACGTTCCAGCTCAGGTCTTTCTTTTTGAGTACGAGCGCCTTAAAGTCGGCCTCAACACCCCTGGAGCCCGTTTTGGCCAGGCGGTTGAAATGATTGCTGCGGGGCGCCCTTTCCCAGTAGTAGCCGTTCTTGCGGCCGAAGCTGTAGGATGCAAAGGCATCGTCCACGTTCCTTGCAAAGAATCCGGCACCCATGCTGATGCGGCCTTCCAGCAGACCGAGTTCGGCCAGCACGGTCGCCTCCCTGCTATCGAGACGCCACAGGCCCTCGTAGAAGAGCTGCAGGTTCCCGGGGATGTTGCCGAAATCGCCGGTCAGAAGCTCGCCGTATGCTATATAGGGCAGATTGCGCTCGCGAGCAGCTTCGCCGTAGGAAGCCTCAATCCTCAACCCGGAAACAGTCTTGCCTCCAGGGAAGAATGCCTTGCCGGCATCGAACCAGGCGCTCGCGCTCTTGCGCAGCACGGCAGCGTCGTCATATCGCGGAGCGTAATCGCAGCGGAGCAGAGCATCCAGCCCCGCCAGCTCCTTGAAGCGGTATCCCAGACGTCCGTAGCCGCCGAAGGAGAAATAGTCATAGTCGTATTTGCAGATGTCCGGCTCCCCGTTGTAAAGCACCAGGCCCCTCGCGCGGAGGGTATGGGAGAAGAAGTCGTCGCTCTGCATGGTATTGCGCTTGGTGTTGACGCCCCGTGCATCGGGAGCGATATCCAGCGCAAGACGGTGGTCCCTGGCAATGAAGCGCGCCCAGGAAAGCACCGCGTTGGCGTTATAGGAAAAATCGGTATTGCCCTGCATGCTCGCCAGGCCGTTGTGCTGCAGGCCGACGGGCGTACCGTTGCCATACCACACATACCTGTCGGTATTGGCGAGGTCGAATCCGAGATTAACCCGCAGCGACAGGAAAGGATTGATGGCAAAGGCCAGATAGGTAGCGTTGGTGAGGCGCTTGTCCATCGACTCGTCGTCGAAGTCCTTCTCCCAGCCGGCTACGCTCTGTCCCCGGAAAAACTCGGGACAGTGCTGCAGCAGCGTGAGGCTGCTTTCGCCGAACGCCGGGCGGCAGGCCACCGTATTCAGGGAGCCCAGCACAAAGGCGGAATTCATGCCGAAGCGGAGCCTTTCGCCAGCTTGGGCATCGAACACCGCACGCGCTCCCCCGGCAAGGCCGCGGTTGCGCTTTTCCACTCCCGCGGTGCGCCTCAACCAGGCCGACACCCCGTAGCGGGTGTTTGCGGTGGATGCGGCAACAGCCAGGTAATGATTGTGGCTGAGTGCGGCCGATACGCCGTCGAACTTCTGCACCGGAAGCACCGCACCGGCCTCGGATTTCCAGCTGAGGCGGTACTTGTCGCCGGGAGAGTCCATACCGGTGGTTACGAGCACCACTCCGTTCGCCCCGCGGCTCCCCCACTCTGCGGTCTCGAAGTTGTTCTTGAGGACCTTAATCCCTGTTATGTCGTTGATATTCAGGTAGCTTACGGCGGGATTCACCTCGATGCCGTCCACAATCCAGAGCGGCTGGCCGGCACCGCGGATGCCGTTGCCACCGCGCACCAGCACCGAGAGTTCCTCCCCGGCTGCCCCGGTGACGGGGCTCACGCGCACGCCGGACTGCACGCCCTGCAGAAGCAGTGCGGCATTCTGGTGTTCCTGCGCGTTCAAGGGGTGGCACCAGAGGGCTGCGGCCAGCGCGGCCGCAGCCACGCTATTGTACAATGCCGAAATCCTCATACTCGTAATTGTCGATGCCGTTTACGCTTACGCTGTCTACCGGAGGCGGCGGCACAAACGCAAGCTGACGGACGGGAACCGCGAGCTCCATCCCTTCGGTAAAGAAACGGAGCCCGGCAGTCCTGTCCTGCTCTACTTCGTTGTTAGCAAATGTCAGCACCAGGGGTACAGTTACCATGGTGCCGGAAGGATTCTCACAGCCATCCGCCGACAGTTCCAGCCAGTCGCAGGGATCCTGCAGGCGCACTGTCCAGCTGCGGTTGCAGCTCACCAGCACGGTGTCGCGCACCGCTCCGGCATAGGACATGGCGGGCACGCTCACCTCCGTCCGGTCGAACCTCAGCACCGGAGTCTCCTCCCGGGATATACTCTTCATACATCCCGAAAGGAGAACCGTCGCCGCTATGAGAATCGCTTTGGTGCGCATTAGTTACTATTGGATGGGCTGAATCATACGCACCTCAAACATTGCAGTCATATTCTGGGCGCTTGTGTTGCTGGCAGGCTTTGCAGAATTGAACATCAGCATTGTCCACTTTGCGCTGCTCGCTTCGCAAGACCAGGTATTGTAATAAGTAAGGTCGGCAAGTGCTGTACCGTTAAGCTTCCATGTCGTCCTCGTATAAAGTAAGGATTGACCTCCAAAATTATTTGCAGTAGCCGCAACTTGACCTCCAAGATATGTAATCAGGCTTGACCATTGGGCCGTTGTCGGAAGGCTCCATCCAGAATATGCGAAGTTCGCCTTAATGGCATGTGCGTTATAGAGGTACTTGT